>JAXJUX010000267.1:0-18971 GCA_036308845.1 Ruminococcus sp. | reverse complement strand
GTAAAAGACGATAATGCAGATTTGGCAAATATGCTGATGTGTATAAAATATTTGCTTACGTATCAACCAGAGGTTTCTGTAGGGCTATTATTTGTGGCGAATTCTTGCGAAGAAGGTTTGGGAAATTTGAAAGGAAGTAAAAAAATTTATGAAGTATATGGAGATAGAATACGAGAAATGCTTTCTTTCGATGGGAACTATGACCGCATTGTGAATAAGGCAGTTGGTTCACAGCGATATTGTGTGCATGTAAAAACGGAGGGTGGGCATTCTTATGGTGCATTCGGAAATAAGAATGCAATTCATCAATTATCTCGCATGATATGTTCACTTTACCAGATACAAGTACCAACAAAAGCAAAAACAACGTATAATGTGGGTGGCATAGAAGGAGGCACTTCTGTAAACACAATTGCTGAATCTGCTTCTATGTTATATGAATTTCGTTCTGAAGATAAAGAGTGTATTCAGATGATGGAACAGCAATTTGAAAATGTGCTTGCTGCATACAGAAAAGAAGGATTGGATATTACCGTTGAAATATTGGGAATTCGTCCTTGTGGAAGTGGAGTGGATGAAAAAGCGCAGAACGATTTTGTGAACAAACACAAAGAACTAATCCAATGTTTTACAGATAGAGAGGTCATAGTAAATGCTGGTTCCACAGATGCCAATACATTTTTAGCACACGGAATTCCTTCTATTGTGATTGGAACTGCCATTGGTGGTGGTACACATACGAGAGGTGAATGGATAGAAAAAGACAGTTTGGTCACTGGTCAGAAAATTGGTCTTGCGAGTGTTCTTTCTTATATGAATTGATGAAATCGGATAATCGTGTGCAGTTTTCATATGTAACTGCGGAATTGCTATATTTTTATAGTGGAACAGGTATAAAGGAAATGTGAGATGGTATTGAAGTAAAAATAAAATAGAGTCACGTAAGCAAATTAGTCTGTGAGATAATTGTGTTTTATACAATTGTCTTTTGGGCTATTTTGTTATATTTAATAGTAAAGTGAAAATAAAAAAGGAACATCGATTTGATGTTCCTTAAGTAGCGAGAGGGGGATTCGAACCCTCGACACCACGGGTATGAACCGTGTGCTCTAGCCAACTGAGCTATCTCGCCATATACAATTTCTTCAAACAGAAGAGTGGAACCTACAGGGCTCGAACCTGTGACCCTCTGCTTGTAAGGCAGATGCTCTCCCAGCTGAGCTAAGATTCCAGGGTCAATGACTGGAGACCAGTCATACAAATATGTTGTAAGGATAAATCCTTAAGTAGCGAGAGGGGGATTCGAACCCTCGACACCACGGGTATGAACCGTGTGCTCTAGCCAACTGAGCTATCTCGCCACATTTTGATTGCTTGTCGCAACCGACTTCGTTAGTATATAAAATTATTGGTAAAATGTCAAGGGTTATTTTGAAAAAAATTGAAAAAATTTGGAATCAAAATAACCCTTGTTATCTTAGGTACGGATCTGATTGGTCAGGAAGACCATAACGAGAACCGTAGATCATCAGATCAGGCACTCTTTTGTTCGCGAACGAGTGGCTTGGTGTTACTATACTATAAATAAAAGAAAAAGGAAAGCTCCGAAACGGAGCATAAAAGTTGAGGGAATGTTGGTATATTATATTGGATAGGTGCATATAATAGTAAATTATGCTTATTTGTAATTCGTTGGAGGGACGCAGATAATTGCTACTGCTTTTCCAAAACAGGCTGCACGTTCTCTACTCCAAACGAAACAAATGAAAGTTATTTGGTTAAAAAATAAAGCGACTATTTACTTAATTGGATGAAAAGCATAATATTGCCTATAAATAATCCAGATATATGGATGAATTTTTGATGATTTCCAGTAAAATAATCCAATCCCATCGTGGTTTGTATTAATTTGTTGTAAAAAACGTTTTTTCAACCAATATCTTGGACTATAATGAAGCAGTTGACGCAAAATTAATACATTCACTATGAAGAAAGAATGAATCTCAATAAAATATACCCAATAGAATAGGCACTAACACTTATATAGTCCAAATGTTCATGTACTTCAAAATATTGTAAGGATTTCTATTGGTTATTTTTCAAGAAAAGTACCTTATAAAAAGGAGAAAATAAATAGTGAATAACAGTAAAACAACCTTCGCCGTTGAAAAATAATAAAAAGTAAGATATGATGAAAGAAATACGAAGTAAAACAGGAAAAAACATATTATAAACAGAAAGGAATAGAACAATGATAAGAGTTGGACTTGGTTATGATGTGCATAAATTAGTAGAAGGTCGTGATTTGATTCTCGGTGGAGTGAATATTCCATGGGAATTGGGATTGCTGGGACATTCTGACGCGGATGTAGTGGTTCATGCAATTATGGATGCTTTACTGGGAGCAGCAGCTTTGCGCGATATTGGACGTCATTTTCCGGATACAGATCCGCAGTATAAAGGAATTTCCAGTATTTTGCTGCTGCAGAAAGTAGGAGAATTGCTGGAAGAAAAAGGATATGAAATTGTAAATATTGATGCAACAATCATTGCGCAGAAGCCGAAATTACTTCCATATATTGATACAATGATTGAAAATGTGGCGAATACTTTACATTTATCCGTAGATCAGGTAAATATCAAAGCGACAACTGAAGAAGGTCTTGGATTTACAGGAACATTGCAGGGAATTTCCAGTCAGGCAATCTGCGCAATCAGTAAAAAAGCCTAAAAATATCTGCTTGGCAATATATCAGCAATGAGCAAAACAATTACAAAATTATAATTGAATAGTTATTCAAAACTGCATCAAAACCAAGCACAAAAACGCACAAAACCGAATTAGAACGGACCAAAACGGACCAAAACACGAAAAAAGGTTGACAAAATTTGCTTTTTTGCATACACTATTAAGAAATCGGTAACTGCGTAGAACGGAAAGAGTATCTATCTCACAGGAACACAGAGAGGAGTGGTCATCGGCTGGAAGCCATTCTGGGAATTGGGTAGAGAAGTGCGTCCGGGAGCTGATTCGGTGAATGTGTGAAAACAAGATAGCCGGATACGCAGGCATGCGTTATGTGCAATGAGTGAAAGGTCGCAGTATAGATTATTTTGTGCTGTTGATTTTTAATAAGAGTGGAACCGCGGATTATTTCGTCTCTTGAGGCGAGATGTCTGCGGATTTTTTGTATTCTGGGAAACTATTCTAGAAAGTGTTAAGTTTTACTTTGCATGCGAACTCTTTGTTCTCTTACGCAGCATTCGGAGGAAAGAACTGATTGCATCTGATTGTTAGTAAGAAAGGAGCTGTAACTATGGGATTTATTAAACATATTAGAGAGGAAATTCAGGTAATTCAGGAAAGAGACCCAGCAATTAAAACGCCATGGGAAGTATTTCTTTATCCTAGTTTTCGCGTTATGCTCAGCTATAGGAGAGCCCATAAATTATATTTGAAAGGACACTTTTTTATGGCGCGCTGGATTTCTCAGAAAGCAGCCCGTAAGACAGGAATTGAGATTCATCCTGGTGCGACCATTGGAAAAGGACTTTTTATTGACCATGGAAGTGGTGTCATTATTGGTGAAACGACAATTATTGGAGACAATGTTACCTTATATCAGGGTGTGACATTGGGTGGAAACGGAAAAGAAACAGGAAAACGTCATCCGACGTTGGAAGATAACGTTATGGTAAGTGCGGGAGCAAAAATCATTGGTTCCTTTACCGTAGGGAAAAATTCAAAGATTGGAGCCGGTTCTGTTGTAATCAATGAAGTTCCGCCAAACTGTACCGTTGTTGGTATTCCAGGAAGGGTCGTAAAAAGAGAGGATGAGAGAATTCCTCGCATTAATATGGACCATCGCCATTTGCCAGACCCGGTATTGGATGATATTATTACATTAAGAAGACAGAATGATATGCTTACTCAGAGACTGAGTGAGATGGAAAAAGAAATGCAGCATTTAAAAACAGAAAAGGAGATTGTAGAACATGAAGCTGTATAATACATTAACAAAAAGAAAAGAAGAATTTGTACCAGTAGAAGAAGGAAAAGTAAAAATGTATGTGTGCGGACCTACCGTATACAACTTTATTCACATTGGAAATGCTCGTCCAATGATCGTATTTGATACAGTACGCCGTTACATGGAATACAAAGGATACGAAGTGAATTTTGTATCAAACTTCACAGACGTAGATGACAAAATTATCAAAAAAGCGATTGAAGAAGGTGTTCCAGCAGAAGAAATTTCTGAGCGTTACATCAAAGAATGCCAGAAAGATATGGCTTCTATGAACGTCAGACCAGCGACTACACATCCAAAGGCAACACAGGAAATCGATGGAATGATCGACATGATTGAAACATTGATTGAAAAAGGATTTGCATATCCAGTTGATGGAACTGTATATTTCCGTACAAGAAAATTTGATGAATATGGGAAATTGTCACACAAAAATTTGGATGACTTACGTTCCGGTAACCGTTCCCTGTTAGTTTCCGGTGAAGATCAGAAAGAAGATCCATTGGATTTCGTTCTGTGGAAACCAAAAAAAGAAGGCGAACCTTTCTGGGTATCTCCATGGGGAGAAGGACGTCCAGGATGGCATATTGAATGCTCCGTAATGTCCAAGAAATATCTGGGAGAAGAAATCGATATTCACGCAGGTGGAGAAGACCTGATTTTCCCTCACCATGAAAATGAAATCGCACAGAGTGAATGCTGCAATGGAAAAATCTTTGCAAAATATTGGCTGCACAATGGTTTCCTGAACATTGACAACAGAAAAATGTCCAAATCTCTTGGAAACTTCTTTACTGTAAGAGAAATTGGTGAACAGTATGATCTGCAGGTACTGAGATTCTTCATGCTGAGCGCTCATTACAGAAGCCCAATCAACTTCAGCCAGGAAATTATGGAATCTTCTAAAAATGCTTTGGATAGAATCGTAACAGCAGTTGGTAACCTGAAACATCTGTATGAAGCAGCGACTGTAGAAGCAGTTACAGAAGAAGAAAACGCATTGTTAGCAGAAATGCCAACATTCCGTGCAAAATTTGAAGAAGCAATGGATGATGATTTCAACACAGCCGATGCTGTATCTGCAATTTTCGAACTGGTTAAATTTGCAAATACAAATGCAGGAGAAAAATCCTCAAAAGAATTCCTGAAAAAAGTAAGAAATGAAATTATTTTCCTGAGTGATATTCTGGGACTTATTGTAGAAAAAGAAGAAGAAAATCTAGATGCAGAAATTGAAAATCTGATTGCAGAACGTCAGGCTGCAAGAAAAGCAAGAAACTTCAAACGTGCAGATGAAATTCGTGATCAGCTTCTGGCACAGGGAATTATCCTGGAAGATACCAGAGAAGGTGTAAAATGGAAGAGAGCATAAGCTATTTAAAAGAACAATTTCAGTTGGAGAGTCAGGACATTCGTTCTTACTCTCCATTGACTCTGGCATACATTGGAGATGCGATTTACGATTTGTATATTCGCACGATTTTGGTCAGCCGAGGAAATAAACAGGCAAACAAACTTCACAAAGAAGCAAGCAGTCTGGTAAAAGCGCCGACTCAGTCAAAAATGATTGAGACTTTGCAGCCTTTATTTACGGAGGAAGAAGAAGCCGTATACAAACGTGGAAGAAATGCAAAATCTTATACCACGGCAAAAAATGCGACGACCGGAGAATATCGCAGAGCGACTGGTTTTGAAGCAGTTATGGGATATTTGTATTTGACAGACCAAAATCACAGAATCATTGATTTGATAAAAATCGGATTGGAGAGTTTAGATGACAGAAAATAAAATTGAAGGAAGAAATGCGGTATTGGAAGCATTTCGTTCCGGAAAAACAATTGATAAATTGTATATTTTAGACGGATGTCAGGATGGTCCGGTGAGAACCATTGCCAGAGAAGCTAAAAAATACGATACAATTATCAATTATGTGAAAAAAGAACGTCTGGATCAGTTGTCTGAAACAGGAAAACATCAGGGTGTTATTGCGGTAGCAGCTTTCTATGAATATGCGACAGTGGAAGATATTTTGGCGAAAGCGGCTGAAAAAGGAGAACCACCATTTATTATCTTGTTGGATAATATTGAAGATCCACACAATCTGGGAGCTATGATTCGTACCGCGAATCTGGCAGGAGCACACGGTGTAATTATTCCAAAACGCCGCGCCGTTGGTCTGACAGCAGTGGTTGCAAGAACTTCCGCAGGTGCCTTGAATTATACACCGGTTGCGAAAGTAACAAACCTGAAAGCAACCATGGAACAGCTGAAAAAAGAAGGTATGTGGTTTGTCTGTGCCGATATGGATGGAACTGCATATTATGATTTGGATTTGAAAGGACCTATGGGTCTGGTAATTGGAAATGAAGGAGAAGGAGTCAGTCGTCTGGTAAAAGAAACCTGCGATTTTGTGGCATCCATTCCAATGAAAGGTGATATTGATTCTCTGAATGCATCCGTTGCGACAGGAATTCTGGCATTCGAGATTTCCAGACAGAGAAGTAAATAATTGCCTGCAGACAGAGCGAGGAGTTTATGAAGGATTACACACAATATACGGATGAAGAATTACTGCAAATGCAGCAGCAGGGAGAATCCATGATCATGGATTATTTAATAGAAAAATACAAGCCGATGGTGAGACAGAAAGCACGTGTTCTTTATCTGGTGGGCGGCGATCAGGATGATTTGATTCAGGAAGGAATGATTGGCCTTTTCAAAGCTGTGAGAGATTATCGTCCGGAGAAAGAAGCGTCCTTTAAAACATTTGCTCAGCTTTGCGTAGATCGACAGATTTATCATGCGATACAAAATTCCAATCGTCAAAAACATCAGCCACTGAATTCCTACGTATCCATCAATGGAGAAGAATGGGAAGCGGAAACGAAAAAAATGTTTCAGCAAAGTCCGGAAAATATCGTGATAGCCAATGAAGCAGCCTCGATTTTGCAGGATAAAATTCTAAAGGAATTGAGCAAAATGGAACATCAGGTGCTTACTATGTACATGGATGGGGATAACTACCTGGAAATTGCAGAGAAAATGGGGAAAACTCCCAAATCGATAGACAATGCACTGCAGAGGATTCGGACGAAAGTCAGACAGTGCGTGCAGCGTGCGGTGGAAGAAAAAGAGGATAAATAAGATTTATGAATGCCAAGGTGGTCTGGTGAGACCGGCCTTGGCGTTTTTGTTTCTATTTATTAGCGATTTTGGTATAATAAAGTAACGATTTAAAATAAAGGAGAATTTGTATGTTCGATTTTGAGAATAAAGTAGTAGTTGTTACCGGAGGCGCGCATGGAATTGGAAAATGTATCTGTGAAGAATTTGAACGGGCCGGCGCCCATGTGTGTATCATTGATTTGTTGGAAAATCCTTATTTTGTGGGTGATTTAGCTGAAAAAGAAACACTGGAAGAATTTGCTCATAAAGTAGTTGCTGATTATGGACATGTGGATTATTTGATTAATAATGCGGCTCCGCTTTTTAAGGGAATTGATGACGCTTCCTATGAAGAGTTTTCCTACGCACTTGCAGTTGGAGTGACGGCACCATTTTATCTTTCTAAGCTGTTTATGCCATATTTTTCGGAGCATGCCAGTATCATCAATATTTCCTCCAGTCGCGACCGTATGAGTCAGCCACAGACAGAAACGTATACGGCAGCGAAAGGTGGAATTGCTGCGCTGACACATGCTTTAGCCGTCAGTCTGGGTGGAAAAGTGCGTGTGAATTCGATTTCGCCAGGATGGATTGATACGGATTATACGGTATATGAAGGTCCGGACGCATATCAACAGCCGGCAGGCAGAGTGGGGAATCCTTTGGATATCGCGAATATGGTGTTGTTTTTGTGTTCTGATATGGCTGGGTTTATTACCGGTGAAAATATCTGTATTGATGGCGGGATGACCAAACAGATGATTTACCATGCGGATGGTGGATGGACATTGAAGTAAATATATAATTTGTGTTTAGTTTCAGTTTAGCTTCCTCTTTTATAGTACAAGTATCATCAAGTTACTATAAAACAAGAAGGGGGAACTGAAGATGAGTATATATCAAATAGTTTGGTGTTTTTGTATTTATGCATGTTTTGGTTGGTGTGTAGAAGTTGCCTTTGCGGCTTTCAAAGAGAGAAGATTTATAAACAGAGGTTTTTTGAATGGCCCACTTTGCCCGATTTATGGATTTGGAGTGGTTGCGGTAGTGACATTGCTGCAAGACTATAAGGATGATTTCTTGTTGTTATACCTGATGTCAGTAGTGGTAGCTACAGCACTTGAATGGGTTACAGGATTTTTGTTAGAAAAATTGTTTCACCACAGATGGTGGGATTATTCCGATATGCCGATGAATATCCAAGGGTATGTATGTGTGCCATTTTCGATTGCGTGGGGTGCTGCATGCGTATTTGTTGTGAAATTGGTGCATCCTGCCATTTTTAAAATGATTAATTGGATTCCGCCGTTGGTTGGACATATCCTGTTAGGAATTCTTCTTGCGGTTATGGCGGTGGATTTGTGTGTAACGGTTAATGAAATTTTGAAGCTGAATCGTGAATTGAAGAAAATGCAGGAAATCACAGAGGAATTGCAGCGCCTGTCTGTTTATTTA
The DNA here is from genome assembly GCA_036308845.1 of Ruminococcus sp. Taxonomy (GTDB): domain Bacteria; phylum Bacillota; class Clostridia; order Lachnospirales; family Lachnospiraceae; genus Oliverpabstia. The sequence goes on along the minus strand of JAXJUX010000267.1, from coordinate 10,320 downwards.
GGTGAAAATATTAGTAAAAATGTTCTGCTTAGCATGGAAAAACAGGAATATGTGAAAGAAAAAGTCGATGATGTCAAAGAACGAGTAGAAGAAAAAGCCGATGATCTTAAAGAATTGGTAGAAGGAAAAACCGACGATATCAGAGAACGAGTAGAAGAAAAAGCTGATGATATCAAAGAATTGGTAGAAGAAAAGACGGATGATATGAAAGAAAAGATAGAAGATATGAAAGAAAAATATCAGAAACTTTTCGAAAAGACTTCTTTGGGCAATCGAAGAATCTTAAAAGCGTTCCCGAAAATGAAATCCAGAGAATATGGAAAGCAGCTTCAGGATTTGAAGAACTTTTTTGAAAAAAAGAAGACAGGTGAAAAATAAGATACCAGAATAAAAATCATATAAATGGAAAGGTGGATGGAAATGTTCAATATACTTGTGGTGGATGATGATAAAAATACGCGTCGCCTTTTTCAGGCGGTGTTAGAAAATGAAAATTATACCGTGTTTACGGCTGAAAATGGAGAAAAAGCATTGCAGGTGATGGATCAGGAGCATGTGGATCTGGTAGTACTCGACATCATGATGCCGGAAATGGATGGATACGAATTTACAAAAATTATTCGTGAGTCTCAGGATACCTTGCCGATTTTGATGGTATCTGCAAAATATCTTCCGGAGGATAAAAGAAAAGGATTTCTTGTGGGAACGGATGATTATATTACCAAGCCAGTGGATGAAGAAGAAATGTTGCTTCGTATCAAGGCACTCCTTCGCAGGGCAAAAATCGCAAATGAAAAGAAAATCAAAATTGGAGATGTGGTGCTGGATTATGATTCTTTGACAGTTTCCAGAAAGGATGAGGTAATAGAACTCCCGCAAAAAGAATTTATGCTGTTGTACAAATTATTATCGTATCCTGGAAAAATCTTTACACGTATTCAATTGATGGATGAAATTTGGGGTGCCAGCAGCGGAACCGGTTGGGAAACCGTTACGGTACACATTGGTCGTTTGCGTAAAAAATTTGAAAATTGGGATGAATTTGAAATCGAATCGGTCAGAGGATTAGGATACAAGGCGGTAAAAAAAGTATGAAAAAAGAAAAGAAAAAACACCATTGGGGGTTGACTATCTTATATTCATTGGTAATCTTTTGCATTCTGGTTATTGCAGTGGCAATTTCAGGGATTGTCATTTATATACTGGTACATTTTCATGTGCTTGGTAAAGAAAATCTTTATGCAGCAGATGTCAATGACATTATCATGTATATGGGATTGCTAAGTGTAATCATTGGGTCACTGACCACAGTTTTGACCAGTGAAGTGATTTTGAAACCTATCAAGAGAATTATTGTAAAACTGAATCAGTTATCGGAGGGTAACTTCAAAGCTCGCCTCGATTTTGGATTTCCAATCAGTAAGCATCCGACATTTCAGGAACTGGCAGACAGCTTCAATGTCATGGCAGAAGAATTGGGGAATACAGAAATATTAAGAAGTGATTTTATCAATAATTTTTCACATGAATTTAAAACACCGATTGTTTCGATTGCAGGATTTGCCAAACTTTTAAAACGCGGCAATCTGACCGAAGAACAAAAACTGGAATATCTGGATATTATTGAAGAAGAATCCATGCGCCTGTCTTATATGGCAACCAATGTTTTGAATCTCTCGAAAGTAGAAAATCAGACGATTTTGACAGATACGACAACGTTTAATCTTTCTGAACAGATTCGATCCAGTCTGTTACTTTTGGAAAATCGTTGGGACAAGAAAAATATCGAATTTGGATTGGAATTTGATGAGTATAATGTGGATGCCAATGAAGAATTGTTAAAGCAAGTGTGGATAAACCTTCTGGATAATGCAATCAAATTTTCTCCGGAATATGGACTAATTGAAATAAAGATTGCAGATGCGGGTTCGAAGTATCGAGTGTCAATTGCAAATTCCGGAGTGGAAATTCCTGAGGAAAGCCGTAAAAAAATCTTTGATAAGTTTTATCAGGCAGATGAGTCTCATTCTTCAGAAGGAAATGGAATTGGGCTTGCGATTGTAAAACATATTGTGGATTTGCATAGAGGGGAAGTTTCTGTAGAATCAAAAAATGGAATCACGACATTTGTTGTGGAGATTCCAAAAAAGCAGATAATATAAAAAATGAATAAAGAGTTTCGTTTCAGTTTATATTTCTCATATAAAATGGCAATAGTTACAAAAAAGCCTAGAAGATAGAAATAAAAACATGAGGGGAGACTTTTATATGGTAAAAATTATTTCAGACAGTTCCTGTGATTTATCAAAGGAAATTATTGAAAAATATAATATAACAATTCTGCCATTGCATATTCATTTGGGAGAAATGGAATATGAGGATGGAGTCAATATTACTCCGGATGAAATTTATCAATGGGCAGAAGCAAATAAAACAACACCAAAAACTTCCGTTCCATCCATTGCAGAAGCAGCAGAAATAATGAAGCAATATGCATCAGATGAAATCATTTGTTTTTCCATTTCTGAAGATATGTCCAGTTCAGCAAACGTGATGCGTCTGGCTGCACAGGAATTGGATATAGAAGACCGTGTACATGTGATTGACTCCAGAAATTTATCGACAGGAATTGGATTGCTTGTGATTGAAGCTGCTGTTATGGCACAGCAGGGAAAACGTGCAGAGGAAATTGTAGCCAAGATACAGCAATTGATACCAAGGGTACGGGCGAGCTTTGTTGTAGATACTTTGACGTATCTGCACAGAGGCGGACGATGCAGCAGTGTGGCGGCTCTTGCCGGAGGAGCGTTGCGTCTGCATCCGAAAATTGTAGTGAAAGACGGAAAGATGCAGGCAGATAAGAAATATCGCGGAAAAATGAAAGCAGTGATTACTTCCTATGTAAAAGAATTGGAAGAAGAAATCAAAACAGCCAAAACAGACCGTATTTTTATTACACATTCCGGATGTGAAGATACATTGATTCAGGAAATTTATCAATATTTGGAAAAACTGGAACGGTTTGATGAAATATTGGTGACACGTGCAGGTGCGGTAGTGTCCAGCCATTGCGGACCGGGAACGTTGGGTGTTTTGTTTATCCAGTAAAAAAGAGTTGCGATTTGAAGAAGTCGCAACTCTTTTTTGGGTGACTGCTTATTCTGATTTAAACCCTTCTCCAATAACCTCACTGGATTCCATAATGACCAAAAAGGCTTTCGGATCTACTTCTTTAATGAGCTTTCTTACGCTATACATTTGTTTGTTATTGCAGGCACACATAACAACATCTTTTTCGGATTTGGTATAGCTGCCCATTCCTTTTAATATCGTGGAACCGCGACCAAGAATCAAGTCGATTTGATTGCAGATATCCTGTCCATGCTCGGTAACGATTAATGTCACTTTTCCTTTATCAATACCATACATGATTTTATCGACCACATAGGAAAGGAGATAGCTTACAACAATACCATAGAGTAAACTGTCAACGTCCCTGGATACAAGTAATGTGCCGAGCAGCACGATGACAACATCCATAATAAATGAAATGTTGCCAATAGACCAATGGGGGTGTTTAGCGCGGATAGAAAGTGTGATAAAGTCGGCGCCACCCGTGGAAGAATCCCGCATATAAATCATAGCATAGCCCAGACCTGACAAAATACCACAGCATAAGGCTGCCAGCCATCGGTCACCATGATACAAAGGAAAGAAAGGTGCAACCACGTCCATCATAAACGAAGTGATTACAATGGTTTTTGCTGATTTTATAAAAAACTTACGTCCTAATATACGAAATGTAAAAAGTGTGATAGGAATATTTAAAAGGAAAGCAACGGTACCAATGGGGAGTCCAAATAACTTATAAAGAATAAGGGCGATTCCGTTGATGCCTACCATCGGGAAATTGGCGCTGGAGGCAAGATTGTAGACTCCCAGAGCGATGAAAAGTCCAGCAAAGATATCTACAGCAATATCTTTGAACAGTTCGATGTGTTTGTGTTTTTGCATAGATAGTACCTCCTAATAATTTATGTATTTCCTATAGAAAAAGAGCACTTTCGAAATTAAAAATATAATTCGCAAATGCTCTTTCTATAAAAATTATACAAGTTCTAAGATTGAAAAGTCAAGGCGCTTATCAGGATTTGTTAAACGAATCTTCTGATAGCTAAAATTGTTTTGCAGGTAGCACTTCTGTAATGTGTGATTCCCCATTTTGCACCGAGTGCTTCTACAATACCGCCTTCACCGTCGTAAATAGCAACGTGACCTTCGTAACAAATCACATCCCCAGCTTTGGCATTTTCCAGCCCGTCAACTGCTTTCCCTTTGGTACGCCATCCGGCAGAAGATGTATATCCGCCAGTAGATACACCGCAGTTTTCCAATACCTGGTATACAAAATGAGAACAATCAATGCCATTTGTCAGGGAATTTCCGCCGTAAACATATGGATTTCCGACAAACTGATCTGCATAGTCAACGATTTCCTGGCGAAGTTTTTTCTTGGCTTCCGCTTTTTTCTTCTTTTCTTCGGCTTTCTTTTTTGCCTTAGCTTCTTCTTCTGCTTTGATTTGTTCGCGGGCTTTTTCTACCTTTTTCTCAAAATCTTCAGCATCGTTCTGGGCTTTTAATTCTGTGATCAGATTATGTAAGTCTTCACTTGTTTCTACATTTGTGTTTTGCACGGTGGCTTCTCCAGAAGTTGCAGCAAAAACAGTAGCTCCAGGGGCAAGTAACATTGTAAAACTTAATGCTAAACAAAGTAATTTCTTTTTCATTAAAAATCTCCTTAATAAATAATACGAAACGTTACGAAAAAATAAAAATATGTAAAAGATTTGTAACAAATCTCACAAGTCCATATATTACCATAAGTTTTAACAAAAGGGAAGTGTTTTTTTAAAAAAGTTGAATATAAAATGTAAAAAACTTGTAACAAATATTGCGTTTTTGTCGCTTTTTCATGGATTTATCGATGATTATATGTTACAATCCAAAATTGTAACAATGAAAGAATAGGTAGACGAAGCTATAAAAATAGTGGATAATATACTTGGAGACTGAAAGAATACAATATCGAAATAGGAGATATTGGCAGCAGAGTACAGGGGGATGAAAAACATGCCTAAAATCAGAAAAAAACGTAAGAAAATGAAAAAAGGTTTAAAAATCACATTGATTGTGCTTTTGACATTTTTTGTTCTTATTATGGGAATTGGAATTGCTTTTATTTGTAAGCAGATTTCAGAGGCACCAGATATTTCAGAAATTGATGCAACTCCTGATGGTTATCTGACGACGATTCTGGATAAAGACGGAAATGTGATGAATACATTGTATGTAACAGAATCGAATCGTATTTACGTAGATATGGAATATATTCCGGAAAATGTACAGAACGCATTTATTGCCATCGAAGATGCACGTTTTTACAGTCACAATGGAATTGACTTAAAGGGAATTGTAAGAGCAGCATATCTTGGAGTAAAAAATGGATTCCATTTTTCACAGGGAGCCAGCACGATTACACAGCAGCTTTTGAAAAATAATGTATTTATCGACTGGATGAGTGAAGATACGTTGTATGACCGGATTTGTCGAAAAATTCAGGAACAGTATCTTGCAGTTCGCTTAGAACAGAAATATTCCAAAGAATGGATTTTGGAAAATTACCTAAACACCATCAATTTGGGCGGTGGAACCAGAGGGGTACAGGTTGCAGCACAGTATTATTTTGGAAAAAATGTTTCCGATTTGAATTTGGCAGAAGCCGCTTTGATTGCGGGGATTACAAAGAATCCGACCGCATACAATCCGCTGAAAAATCCGGAAAAGAGTCTGGAACGTCAAAAACTGGTTTTAAATGCAATGTTAGAGCAGGAGTTTATTACCCAACAGGAATATGATCTGGCAGTTGCGTATGATGTATTGGGGGGATTGATCACGGATTCTTCCAGTCGTGGAACGCAGATTTTTTCATGGTTTGAAGATGCTTTGTTGAATCAGATTATAGATGATTTGATGACGCAATATACGTATACAGAGGCAGAAGCATGGGAAATGTTGTATAGCGGAGGTTTGACGATTTATTCCACTCAGGACACACAGTTACAGACTATTTGTGAGACAGAGGCAGTGAAACCTGATTGGTACAGTGAAAATCAGGAAATTGCGCTTGTAGTGACAGATGTACAGACGGGTGCTGTGGCTGCTATGGTAGGAGGAAGTCAGGAAAAAACGGCAAGCCTGACTTATAACAGAGCGACAGACTCGATTCGCCAGCCAGGATCTACCATTAAAGTGATTGGTGAATATGCGGCGGCAATGGATACCGGAGCTATTACGCTGGGGACAGTGATTGATGATGAACCGTATACGTATTCAGATGGAACTTCTATTCGTAACTCGTACGGTTCTTATAAAGGAATGGTAACTGTCAATGATGCGATCGCCGTTTCTGGAAATATTATTGCGTTGAAAACATTTCAGATGGTTGGAGTAGAGAAAGTATTCAATTATTTGCAGAAGTTTGGAATTACGACGCTGACAGAAGAAGATAAAAATGAAGCCTTGTCTATTGGCGGTACGTACAATGGGGTTACAACGCTGGAAATGACAGCGGCTTATAATACGATTGCCAATGGCGGTCAGTATACCGAACCGTATTACTATACGAAAATTGTTGACCGTGAAGGGAATGTTGTATTGAGTCACGAACCGGTATTTGAGCAGGTAATCAGCGAAAATACAGCTAAATTACTTACTTGCGCAATGGAAGACGTCATTACAAGCGGTACCGGGCAGGGGGCTGCTGTATCTGGCGTTACACTTGCCGGAAAAAGTGGAACAACCAATGATAACAGAGATTTATGGTTTGTTGGATATTCTTCTTATTATACTTGTGGAATCTGGGGCGGTCATGATAGCAATGAGGCGCAGTCTGATGGAAGTTATGTAAAAAGAATCTGGCAGAGTATCATGTCTCAGGCACATGCCGGAAAAGAGAATCAGGCATTGGTGGATACCAGCGGCTTGACATCCAAAACGATTTGTACCAAATGTGGAAATGTTGCTGTTTCCGGGCTTTGCAATGCTACTTCACAGGGAGATATGACGTCGGTATTATATTTTGCGCCGGGTACGGAACCGACCAGCTTATGTCAATGCCATGTTCGCGTTACGATTTGTGAAACTTCTGGCAAAGAGGCGGGCACGTACTGTCCGACAGAGTCCAAGGTGACAAAAATTTATTTGCAGTCAGGTACGGAAGGTACAGAGGACAGTGCTTATGCATTGACAGAAGAAATAAAAGAAGGCTGTGATGAACATACCAATATTCTGGATAAATGGTTTGCGGATGATCCGGAAAATGAATCTGGTGAAATGTCGGAAAATTCACAGGGAAATACTACAGGTGAAAATGCAAATAACAATACAGAAAATACACCGGGGCAGGTGATGCCGGATGAACAGACGCAGGAGCCAACCCATCAGCCGGAAAGCGGAACAAATTGGTGGGAAGGTTTGTTTGGGCGTATGTTTCAGGAGTGATGGAGAGAAACTGTATAAATTACATGATGTAGATAAGAAAAGAGCGGTAACCTTTGTGAAGGTATCGCTTTTTTCTTTTGGATTGCCAAAACCATTATTTTAATTGTTTTTTAGTGAATAAAACCATTAAAATGATGGAAAAATAATATAAAATATAGTATACTGGACTAGAAAGAGGAGAAAGGTGTGATTTTATGCAAAAAAGAATATTCGTAACTCCGGAATATACGACAGCAGAAGAAATAAAAAAGGTGAGAAAATCTTTGGGGCTTACTCAAAAAGATTTTGCAGCGTTGGTGAATTGTTCTAAGCCAACTGTGGAACGATGGGAGCGGAGCGAGGAATCGATAAATGGTCCTATTGTGCTACTATTGAAAATGCTTGAAAAACATCCGGATTATGTGGAGACGATAAAACTTCCGGAAAAAACAATGCCTCTTCGTTTATGGTATATGCACAAACAAACCGTATGCACGATTATTGATGTGAATGAAATAATAAGAGAAGTGAAGATTACCAATTATACGGATAATGTAATTTTTCGGGCATTTGGAACAGAAGAACATCCGGACTATCGTATGTATATGAAATTTTTAGAATCCCGATGCTTTCCGGAAAGCAGAGATAAACTGAAGATTGTTTTGAAAGATCTGGATTTGCCGTTTTATGATCCGTTTATGATTATTGAAAAAACAGAGGGAAGAATGGCTGAGGATGACTTCTGGATCAGGATTGAGAGGTGATAAAGTGGTCGAATTGTTTGAACAGGATGTGCGAAAAAATGACAGACAATCTTCCAAAGGAAATCAATTGAAATGGGAGAATCATGGTATCTGGTACAAGGCGGATTGCACAGGGTATGAAGGTCTGGCGGAGTATATGATATCTCATTTATTGCAGAAATCCACACTTTTACAGGAAGAATATGTATTATATGATTTGGAACAAATGAAATATAAATCAAATACCTATATAGGGGTAAAAAGTGAAAATTTTTTAAGAGAAGGGTGGCAATTGATAACCCTGGAAAGATTATTTAATAGTTTTTTTGGGGAAAGTCTTTATAAATCGATTTATAAAATTGGAGATTATGAAAAACGATTGCGATTCTTGGTTACACAATTTGAACGAATTACCGGATTGAAAAATTTTGGAGTCTATTTGAACAAATTATTTACAGTTGATGCACTTTTTCTAAATGAAGACAGACATACACATAATCTCGCAGTGCTGATGAACGAAAATGGAAAGTTTGCATATTGTCCGATATTTGATAACGGTGCAGGGTTATTGGCGGATACAACGATGGATTATTCTTTGCAGGAAGATGTTTATGATTTGATGAAAGAAGTGAGGGCAAAGACAATTTGTTCCGATTTTGATGAACAGTTGGATTTATCAGAACAGTTATACGGCGTAAATTTGAGGTTTTCATTTACAAAAAAGGATGTAAAAATGCTGTTGGAAAATGTTACGGAGTATTCTGCTCAAGAAAAAGAGCGAGTGGAAACGATTATATTTTCACAAATGAAAAAATATGAGTATTTATTTTTATAAAATGTAGAGAATTAGATGGTTGTAAATTGACCGCGTAAGGTTAAACTGTTACAATGAGACAATAATTGCGTAGAAACATATGAGGAAATGACGAGGTACGAGTATGAAAAAGGAACATTCGCTGAATAAAGTAACGACAATATTCAGAGAAAATTCAAAGTTTAAAGTGTTTTTGCTGTCTGTATTGATTACCGGATTGTCCTATGGATTGTATAAAGGCATGCTGGACAATTTTTTGGCAGAAATCGTAGGTATGGGGGAAATGGACCGTGGCGTGACGGAGTTTTTCCGTGAATTGCCGGGGGTATTGCTGGTATTTATTTTAGCGGCGTTTTATATGCTGTCTGCGGAAGCGTTATACAAAGCAGGTGCTTTGATTATGTTGATTGGTATGGCGATGCATGCAGCACTGCCGGCTACCAAGGTTTTGACTACACTGGCGATTTGTATGTATTCGTTGGGTGAACATATTCAGATCGGTATGAAAAGTACATTGTCGTTGGAATATTCCAAAGAAGGTCATGGAGGTGCTGCTCTCGGAGTGCAAAATTCTGCCAGTCAGATTGGAACATTGGTCGGATATCTGGTGATTGTAGTAGCATTTTCTGTATTTACGAAAAATCAGCCATATACGGCATTTTTCTGGATAGCTGCTATTTTGGCTGGTATCAGTGTTGTGTGTTCACTGAAAATTACGGGAAAGAGTAAAACGGATGATACGAAGCGCCGCTTTTATTTCCACAGAAAATACAGCAAATATTATATGTTGGAAATGTTTTATGGGGCGCGTAAACAGGTATTTTTTACATTTGGTCCTTATGTATTGATCTTGTTCTATGGCGCGGATGCTGCCATGATCAGCTTGCTGTTTGCGGTGTCGGCGATTGCATGTTTCTTTGCATCACCAGTTGTTGGTCGTATCATTGACAAGCTGGGATATAAAATCGTAATGATTTCTGATACATTAATTTTGGTGATTGTATGTTTCTTTTATGGATTTGCGCATCATATCTTCCCGAAAGAAATTGCTTTTTTGGTGTGTTGTGTGAATTACATATTAGATTCGGTGATTTCGCTGGCATCCATGGCGTCTAATGTTTACGTGCATGATCTTGCAGAAAGTCAGGATGAAGTAAAGGCAACGATTTCTACAGGTGTGTCAATCAACCACATTATTACCGTGTTTATTGCGTTGTTTGGTGG
>JAXJUX010000266.1:0-1911 GCA_036308845.1 Ruminococcus sp. | reverse complement strand
TTGTGGATCCGTATTTTCACTATCATGCACCACTTGAATTTCTGGAGTATCCTTTGGATAATCAGCGATATCAAAATGATGGCATTGTGAAACATTTTGAGTATGATGCGATTATTACAGGTACATCCATGACAGAAAATTTCCACACATCGGATCTGAACAGATTGTTTGATGTGAATTCTGTAAAGATTCCTTTTTCCGGCGGCTCCTATTTTGAACTTAATAATACCCTTGGCAGAGCAATCGAAGCGAATCCGGAAATTAAAATGATTGTAAGATCCCTGGATGCATATATGCTGTTTTTCGATAAGGACTATATGCATGAATCCTTTGATTATCCCTATTATCTGTATGATAAAAATTTACTCAATGATGTTGAATATCTTCTGAACAAAGATGTTCTCCTCAAAGAGGTGCGTAAGGTGATTGGATACACAAGAGAGGGAATTCCGACGACTGATTTCGATACCTACAGCAGCTGGGATGCGTTGTATGCGTGCAGTAAAAAAGCAGTGTTTCAAACATATATGCGTCCGGAGAAAAGCACAAGTCAGTCGCCGTGGTCAGACGAAATGAAACTGAAAGTGCAGGAAAATGTGATTCAAAATGTGATTACACTTGCACAGGAAAATCCGGACATCCAGTTCTATTACTACTATCCGCCGTACAGCATTGCGTGGTGGGATCGGGAAATGCAGAAAGGAAGCGCAGAACGCCAGATTGAAGCATTAAAATATGCCTCGGAGCTGATTCTGGAGGTTGACAACATCCATTTATTTACATTCCTGCTTGATCGGGACACGGTTCTCAATCTGGACAATTATAAAGATATTGAACACCATTCGGGTGACATCAACAGGTACATCCTTGAATGTATGAAAGATGATAAATTTCTGCTTACAAAAGAGGATAACGAAAGTTACTGGAAAGAGGCACAGGAATTCCTTCTTGGTTTTGATTACGATGCATATCTGGAACAAATGGGATATTATTCCATGAAAGAAAATTCAGACGGGGCTCAGTAGAAATTATAACAGAAGTGAATAACAGATTTCTTTTCCTTATTTGAATCAATCGAAAAATACAGTTAAGAAAAAGTCCGTCGCCAGCAGGTGACGGACTTTTTGTGTGCAAAATACACCGGTGTGTCCGATGTTGAAAAACATGTGTAATTGACAGGAAAACAAATAGAAAAGCGAGTTTTGGCGTGGAAAAAATAGCATTATTGCAAAAATTTTTCTTAGAATTTTGTTGACTTTTTTGAAAAGGTGCGTATAATAAGTACCTGTATGGACACTAAAAATGATTGTAGAATCCCGAAATGTGGGTCTTTGAAAGATATGACGAATTCCAAGATGGTAGTCGGCGCCAAGCAGTTGCGAAAAGCACTGGAAAGCGGCCGTGCAAAGTTTGTATATCTGGCAGAGAACGCAGATCCGGCGATCACTGAGCCGATTCTGGCAAAGTGTGAAATGAATCATGTATCCTATACCTGGGTCCGCACAATGCAGGAACTGGGTAGCGCCTGCGGAATCGAAGTTGGCGCTGCGGCGGCTGCGGCCGTCGAATGAATTTGATTCTTTCGGAAAATTTCCGAGGAATATATACCCGCTTAGATAGCGAGAATCAAAGAAAGGAGAAATTAGATGCCTACTTTTAATCAGCTGGTTCGTCAGGGCCGTCAGCAGCCCACCTACAAGTCCACCTCCCCCGCACTGCAGAGAGGTCTGAACACTCTGGAGAACAAGGCTACTACCCTGCCTTCCCCTCAGAAGCGTGGTGTTTGCACTGCTGTTCGTACCACCACCCCCAAGAAGCCCAACTCCGCACTGCGTAAGATCGCCCGTGTGCGCCTGACCAACGGTATGGAAGTTTCCGCTTACATCCCCGGTGTTGGCCACAACCTGCAGG
>JAXJUX010000265.1:0-22421 GCA_036308845.1 Ruminococcus sp. | reverse complement strand
TTATGTGGAGCATCTGGATAATGTTCTGAAAGCTACTGGTGAGAAATTGCTGGAGGGAGCCGGTAATGTCAGTCATGCGCAGGCAATGGAAAAAGCAAACGAGGAATATCAGAAATATCAGATACAGAATCTTTCCCCGGTAGAAGAAGAGTATCTTTTGACCATTAAAGATATTGAAAGGCAGGCAAAGACGCATCGATAGTAGAGGATGTGAAAATACAGAGTTGTAGAATTGAAAGTACAATTTAGACGAGGAGAAATAGGAATGTTTTTAGAACAAAGAATTACGCAAGATATAGATGAAATTATTTTACTTATTGATGATTACATTAGTAAATTTGAGCAATTTCATTCCTTAATACAGGAAGCAACAGACGCACATATGCTGGCTATGAGTGTAGAAGGAATGAATGTATCGGTTTGGAATATTTTGCATGTATATGACCATATGATTGGAAAATTGCATGATCTGGATTTGAGCGGTTCATTACATTGCAAAAAAGAACAGGAAAGCGTTCTTGAAGATAGTGATAGAATTAAAACACTTTTTTACAGTTGGGAGAAAGCATGTAACGAATATGAAACAAGCGGTTCTCCTGGGAATCCCGCTGATACAAGGTATATTATGCAATGGCAGCAGATGTTTTTGGAACATGAGACGTTTATGATGGAAAATCGTGTGAAGATGGAAAAAATGCACTGGGCCTTGGAACGAGTGAAAAAAGAGATAGAGAGACAGATATCTATGGCGTGTGTGTATGCACCTCCAGAGATTATGTTTGGAAGTTCAGTGGAAGAAGATAATTCGGAGGTATATCCAGTAAATCATGCAGTTGTTCTGAATGATGATGGAATAGAAGACGAAGAGTATATAGCAGAAGTCTATGCTTCTTCCAAAATGATGATGAAAAATGCAGATAGCACATACCAGCAGAAGGTAGATGGCGTCAGATTTTGCATGCATTGTGGTGAAAATATTAGTGAAAAAACGATTTTTTGCCCATACTGTGGAAAACAAGTTCAGATAATATGCAATCCGGAAGATACGATACAGTTCTGTAGAAATTGTTGGGAAAATATTCCTCTAGTGGCCAGGTTTTGTCCTTGGTGTGGAAATGATACCAGGAGAATTCCCAAGGAAGAAGAAATGCCTATGGGGCCTGTATATGCTTCGCCAGAAATTCTTGTAAATAAGGATAAAAGAGAAAAGAGAACATTTATTTCAAAATTATTTAAAAAGGAAAAATAAGCATGGTGCAGGAAAAATATAAATATCAATTGAAATCCTGTGTGTGGGAAATAACATTGGCATGCTGTTTTTCATGCAAATATTGTGGATCCCAAGCTGGTATGGCACGCGAAAATGAGTTAACAACATCAGAATGTCTATCAGTTGTTAAGCAATTAATAGATATGGGATGCAAAAGAGTGTCATTAATCGGTGGGGAAGTTTTTATGCGCTCTGATTGGGGGACAATTGTCAAAGCATTGACGGATGGAGGCGTAAGGGTATCGATTATTACAAACGGATATTTGTTTTCGGAAAATTTAATCTCTGAACTGAAAAAAGTCCAGGTAGAATCTGTTGCGATATCCTTGGATGGTCCAGAAGACATTCATGATCAATTTCGACAGAGAGGAAGTTTTACCAGGGCACTTCAAGCAATAGATGTGCTGACGAAGAATGGGATACCTGTATCTGTAATCAGTACCTTACATAGCAAAAATGTAGAATATTTAGATAATATGTACGAGATTCTTAAAGAAAAAGAGATATTTGCATGGCAGTTACAGGCGTGCTCACCAATGGGAAATGCATCGAAAGGTGGATTATTAACTGAAATTGACTTTCAACAGGTTATTCGTTTTGTGGAAAAACATCTTGTGAATTCTCAATTTGTGATAGGTATTGCAGACAATATAGGATATTATACGCAATCAGAAGGATATTTAAGAGGTAACACGAGTGGTCGAGCGGTCTTTTCCGGATGTAGAGCTGGACTAACGGGTATAGGAATTGATAGTGTAGGAAATGTAAGAGGTTGTGAGTCCATGTACGACGATGTTTTTATCGAAGGTAACCTTAGAGAAATGTCATTGTATGAGATATGGAGTGACCCAAATGCGTTTTCCTATAACAGACAGTTTACGCTGGATAAATTAAGTGGAAAATGTAGTGACTGCGCATATAATCGCAGATGTGCAGGAGGATGCAGGTCATACAATTATTTTTCACATGGGAAAATGTATGAATCATTGGGATGTGCACGTTAATATATTCGGGAAACTGGAATTCCAAAGTGAATTTGTTTTATTGGATGCAGATATTCTGCGATACTAAGAGAAATAGAACCATTTATTTTGCGGATACAGTCATTTATTTCTCCTGGATTCTAAAGTATAATGTATTTACAAGCAGGAAATGACAAGCTCGGATGATTTGGAGGAATTATCCTAAAGTTGTCGAAGCGTGCCATAAAATGAAAACCCTAGATATCTAGTAGAAAGGAGAATTGTATGGAAATTATTATTGGTGTTGCTGCAGTCATTGTGTTACTTATTGTTATCCTCTTGATCGGTTATGTTAAGGCTCCGCCTGATACGGCGTATATGATTTCCGGTTTTCGTAAGCCCCGTATTTTAATTGGTAAAGCCGGTATTCGTATTCCGTTTCTGGAGCGTCTTGATAAGCTTTCCCTTAAGATGTTCTCTGTTGATGTTAAGACTACCGACTATGTTCCTAACGCGGAGTATATCAACGTAAAAGTAGATGCTACCGTCAAGATTCGTATTGGACAGAGCGAAGATATGATGTCACTTGCTTCCAAATTCTTCCTGAATGAAAGTGAAGACATGATTATTCGTCGTGTTCAGGACACTCTGGAAGGTAATATGCGAGAAATCGTTGGTCAGATGAAGTTGGAGGAAATGGTGACCGACCGTAAGGCATTTGGTGAACGAGTACAGGAAAATGCAATTCCTGACTTGCAGAAGATGGGTCTGGAAATGATCTCTTTCAACGTTCAGTCCTTTTCCGACCAGAACAATGTTATCGAAGATCTTGGTATTGATAACATTTCTCAGATTAAAAAGGGTGCTGCCGTTGCTAAAGCTCAGGCTGACCGTGATATTGCAATTGCACAGGCACAGGCTGCGAAGGAAGCAAATGATGCAAAGGTGCAATCCGAAATGGAAATTGCGGAAAAGAAAACCTCTTTGGCAATCAGGCAGGCTGAATTGAAGCAGCAGTCTGATGTGAAGAAAGCGGAAGCTGATGCCGCTTATTCCATTCAGGAGCAGGAACAGCGTAAGACTATCGAAGTTACTTCTGCCAATGCTGATATTGCTCGAGCTGAACGTACGGCTGAGCTGAAGGCAAAAGAAGTTGATGTTACCAAGCAGACTCTGGACGCAGAGATTCGTGCGAAGGCTGATGCAGAGCGTTACGCAGCACAGCAGGCTGCAGAAGCTGAATTATTCCGCCGCACCAAAGAAGCCGAAGCTAAAATGATTGAGCGTCAGCGTGAAGCGGAAGGTATTCGTGCAGTCGGTGAAGCCGAAGCAGAAGCAATCAGATTGAAGGCGTTGGCTGAAGCAGAAGGTATCGACAGAAAGGCTGAAGCCATGAAAAAATACGGTGAAGCCGCTGTGATTGAAATGATTATGGCTGCCCTGCCTGAAATTGCCAAGAATGTTGCGGAACCTCTTAGCAAGGTTGATAAAATTACTATGTACGGCGAGGGCAACAGTGCAAAATTACTCTCTGACATTGTCAATGGCACCACTCAGGTAACCGAAGGCATCAGCGCCGGTATGGGCATTGACATCAAGAGTCTTATTATGGGTGCTTTGGGTGGCAAGATGGCGGCTGCTGAAGCGAATGCTCCTGTAGTTGTTGTACAGCCTACCAAAGAAACACCTGTTGATCGGGATGATAAATCTGAAAATGACTAATATACGGAATGCTTGTAGAGGGAGATAACGGAAAATTGACATTCCAAGGAACAAGATTCCTTGGGTTTGAACGTCTGTAGTTCAGTTTGAGGTACGAAAATGAAAAAAATATATCCAGCATTGTTGTGTACATTGATTGTTGTAGTCTTGTGTTCATGTTCCTTCTCAAAGACTGGAAGAAGCGCAACATATACAGTCACTAAGTATGGAATGGATTATGTTGTTGATTCTGATAACGGAACTATCTCTGATGGAACGTACATCTATAGATATGAGCTTTCCGGAGGTTCCAAAGGTTACTCCATAAACATTACTTATCCGGATGGTTCTACATACTGGTGGACAGCTCAGAATAACGGCAGTTTTAGCTCCGGATACGGCGGTTGGAGTGACGATTATAATGAAAACCGTTATGTAGATGGACGGACATTATGCGATGTTCTTGAAGAGAATGTACCAAAAGAAAAAGAGTCCAAGAATATTTTAGTAATTCTGTTTTTGTTTGTCATCGGTATCTTCAATATAGTTTCACCGGCTACCGCATGGTATTTGGAATACGGTTGGCGTTATAAAAATGCAGAGCCGTCTGGGTTGGCGCTTGGAATGAACCGTTTCGGTGGTGTGATTGCAATCATAGTAGCGGTAATCATGATATTTGTATAAGGTGTTACATGAATAAAAATTTGAGGTGCAAAAATTGCACCTCAAATAAAGTGGTTGAAATCTAAAAAATTAACGATGACGAATCCGCCAGTTTGTGATACTATCCCATTAGAACAATAAATTATTGGATCAAATGATATAAAAGCAGGTGAAAATATGGATGTTCAAATGGAAACAATCTTGCAGGGCGGACCATTTAAAAAATTGTTGGAAGAGCAGATTATTGAATTACGTCGAAAATATAACATGAAAAAAGCAGAATTGGAAATTTTATATTTTCTGTCTCGCTGTGGTAAGCAGAATACCTCTACGGACATTCATCATCAGCTTATGATGAACCGAGGACATATTTCGCAGGCGGTGGATAGCCTTTGCAAACGAAACTATATTATTGCAGTTCCGGATGAAAAGGACAGAAGATATGTGCATTATGTGCTTCAGGATTCAGCAAAGGAAATTATTGCGGAAATGACAAGAGTCAGAGAAGATATAAATAATCGTATTTGGGAAGGCATTTCGGAAGAGGAAATGAAAATATTTCGGGAAGTATCTTCTAAAATAAGAAAAAATATTGAAAATTTAATCTAAAATAAATGAAAATACAAAGCGTGTAAAAATGCATGCTTTGTATTTTTTTCTTAAAAAAATCTAAACCTTATTGACAGATTATCGATGCATGGTATAATTATTTAAAAATAAATAGTTTAAAATTAAAATAATAAAAAAAGAGAATCTCACATGTGAGGTTCTTTCTTTATAACATCGGATTGGCATTCGATGAAACAGAGTGCTAATAAACAGCGCTGTGATAATGTAGGAATTGATACAGGAATCGATTCATAAAATGTTAAGAAAGGAATATCAGTGGATGGGAAAAAACGAAGTAACAGAACTTTCAAATGAATTAACGTATCGTCATTATTTAATGGACAAAGGTAGACTTCACGAACTTTTTCAGGAAATGACGATTCCTGAATATATAGCGCTTCAAATCATTGTATCTGAACATGATAGCGCAGGGGTATGCTCTGGAAAAATTTACTTAAAAGATTTGTCTGGAAAAATGCAGTTAACCATTCGCCAGGCTTCCAAAATGATGAGTGAACTGAAAGACAAAGGATTGATTTTGTGGTCACATGATGGGGATGGAAGTGAAGGAACTTATGTGGCGATTACCGAAAGAGGAAAAAAATTATTTGCTGAACAGGAGCAGATTTTGAAACAATATTATGGGAATGTGATAGAAAAGTTCGGAAAACAGAATCTGATTAACTTGATTCAGTTGATGAAACAATTGGAAAGTATTATGGGAAACGAAATAGAAGATTTGGAGGTGAAAAATGAGCACATTTGATGAAGTAAAATTGATGGATCCTTATATGAAGGAAAAAGAGGAAATTTGTCGGAAAAACGACAGTATTGACCTTCGTCTCTATGAAGAATACGGTGTGAACAGAGGATTAAGAGATGAATATGGTCGAGGTGTTCTGACTGGTCTTACAAAAATCTCCAAGATTGTTTCTAAGAAAACGATTGATGGCAAGAAAATCTCCTGCGATGGTGAATTGTGGTACAGGGGCTATCGCGTGGAAGATTTGATTGAAAGTCTTGGACCGGAAGAAATGGGATTTGAAAAAATTGCGTATCTGTTGTTGATGGGAGAAATGCCTACCGAACAGGAAGAAAAAGAGTTTAAAACACTGATAGGAAAATGCCGTTCTCTTCCAACGAATTTCACCAGAGACGTTATTATGAAGGCGCCGTCTGAAGATATTATGAATTCCATGACGCGCAGTATTTTGACATTGGCGTCCTACGATGAAAATGCAAAAGACATCAGTGTGAGCAATTCATTACGCCAATGCATTCAGCTGATTAGTGAATTTCCACTTCTCGCAGTATATGGCTATAATGCATATAATCATTACGAGAAAAATGAGAGTATGTTTATTCATATGCCGGACCCGGAACTTTCCACCGCAGAAAATCTTTTGATGCTGCTTCGTCCAGATAAAAAATACACGAAAGTTGAGGCAAAAGTTCTGGATACAGCGCTGATTTTGCATATGGAGCATGGCGGAGGAAATAACTCCACATTCACGACAAGGGTTGTCACATCGTCCGGAACGGATACCTATTCCACAATGGCTGCCGCAATGTCTTCTTTGAAAGGTCCGAAACATGGCGGTGCCAATATCAAAGTCATGGAAATGATGCAGAATATTCGTGAAAATGTAAAGGATTGTTCGGATCAGAATGCAATTATGGATTATCTTAGCAAAATTCTGGATAAGCAGGCATTTGATAAAAAAGGATTGATCTATGGAATGGGACATGCGGTATATTCCTTATCAGACCCAAGAGAGCGGGTTTTCAAGGAATATGTGGTGCAGTTGGCAAAAGAAAAAGGAAGAGAAGAAGATTTGATGCTTTATGAAAATGTGGAAAAAATTGCACCGCAGTTGATTGTACAGAAACGACGCATTTATAAAGGGGTAAGTCCAAATGTAGATTTCTATAGCGGTTTTGTATATGACATGTTGGGAATTCCACAGGAATTGTATACGGCAATTTTCGCGATTGCGAGAATTGTTGGATGGAGCGCACATCGAATCGAAGAACTGATTTGTACCGATAAAATTATCCGTCCTGCTTATATGAGTGTGATGGAGGAAAAATAAAAGAAAAGTCATAAATGTCTGAGAAAATGCAGGCGTTTATGACTTTTTCTCATTAAAATAACCCATATGTTAAGTTTTGTTGCCAAATTGCATGCTCCGCTTGGTAGAAATATAGCAACCTACATATCTATAATGAAATAAAATGAAAGTGTTTGATATGGAGGGTTTGAGATGAAAAAAATAATAAAAACAAAAGAAATACCAGTTAGTATCTACGTTATCAAAAAAATGTTGGTATTTATTGTACTGTATGTACTGGCCAATGTGCTGCAGCAGATCCTGCTTACTGGTTTGTTTGTTCTGGCAGGTTATGACCCAATGCAAGGAGATTTGCCAGCGGAACATATCCAGGTGCTTGCATTGTATTATGGATTTGCGGTATACATACTTCTCGTATGTTTGTATTGCAAATATGTAGAAAAACGTTTATTTTCATCGATGGGTTTCAATAAAAGAATTGCAGATTACATATTTGGTGTGGGAATCGCAGTGGCATTATTGTTTGTAATTATCGGCTGCAGTATTGTGTTAAAGGGGATAACTTTTGAAAAAATCAATGAACATGTGGATTGTCTGTATTTGTTTGCTTTATTAGGTGGGTTTATGGTGCAGGGCGCAGCGGAAGAAATCATGTGCAGGGGCTTTTTGATGACATCACTAATGAAAAAAGTGTCAGCTCCTGCGGCAATTTTCTTGAGTGCAACAGCGTTTGCATTTCCACATTTTTTAACCCTTTTTTCCTCGGACGTCGTGTATGCGGTGATTGGAATCATCAATTTATATCTGATTTCCATCATTTTTTCTTTGCTGATGATCAAACGGAAAAATATTTGGGTTTCCTGCGGATTGCACAGTCTTTGGAATTTTTGGTTAAATGGTGTGATGGGGCTGCAGGTAAGTGGAAAGGAAGCCGGAATTAATGGTATCATCTGTTTTAATGTGGAAAAAGCAAGTTTGATCAATGGCGGCGCTTATGGAATGGAATCCAGTGTTGTGACCATGTTAGTGTTAGGAATTGTAGTGGTAAGTCTATGTATAATAGGTGAGGAGAAAAATCATGGAATTCAGTAATAGATTATATGAACTTAGAAAACAAAAAGGACTCTCCCAGGAGGAACTGGCAGGAAGAATCCATGTGTCCAGACAAACCGTATCCAAATGGGAATTAGGTGATTCGACACCGGATTTGGAAAAATTGGTTGCACTTGGAGATTTATTTGAAATATCATTGGATGAGATGGTGTTGGGGAAAAAGGCGGAATCAGAACAAATTCCTGTGGAAAAAACAGAAACATTTCTGGAGCAGGTGGAGGAAAAGGTTTTGACGCAGGAAAATAAAGCGAGAGCGAAAAAAGTATTGAAAATTCTTGGAATTGTGGCTGGAATTTTTTTGTCTATCGATGTAATTTCTATGATTTTGTATTTCCTTTTGGTGGGAGCTCCGAAGTGATTTTTGGGTATAAGCAAGATTGTCAAACATATGGAGGCTGCTGTTGTTTTGTTTGTGGGCTCTGAAAAAGCAAGTGATGTAATGAAACTTAAATTCTGGTAAATGTACCATAAATTTGCTATGATGAACATAAGAAAATGATAGTATGGAACGAGCATCTTACAGAAAGGAGCATCTCATGAGAGCAATCATTAACGGCAAACAAATGACCTTGGGGACTTGTTATTATCCAGAACATTGGCCCAAACATATGTGGAAAGAAGATTTGGAACGAATGCTTGCAGCGGGCATAGAAGTTATCCGTATTGCGGAATTTGCGTGGAGTAAAATAGAACGGACAGAAGGAAATTTTGATTTCACCTTTTTTGACGAATTTCTGGACCTTGCCGAGGAAGTTGGTATGAAGGTAATCATGGGTACGCCGACAGCAACGCCTCCTGCATGGCTGACAGAAAAATATCCGGATACACTAAATGCTACAATCGATGGCGTTTTGATTCGTCACGGCGGAAGACGACACTACAATTACAATTCACCGAATTATTTGAGATTATCCGCTATTATTGTAGAGAAAATGGCCCAGCATTATGGACAAAGAAATTGCGTGATCGGCTGGCAGATTGATAATGAGTTAAACTGCGAAGTAGATGTATTTTATTCGGAAAGTGATTCTATTGCATTCCGCCATTTTTTGAAAGAAAAATATGAAACTTTGGATGCACTCAACGATGCGTGGGGAACGGTTTTCTGGAATCAGACCTATACCGATTGGGAAGAAGTATTTGTGCCGAGAAAGAATATCAACATGTCTACCAATCCGCATCAGGTGTTGGATTACAAGAGATTTATTTCTTACAGTGCAAGAACGTTTGCGAAAATGCAGAGTGACATCATTCGAAAATACATAAAACCAGAAGATTTTGTTACAACAAATGGAATTTTTGGAAATCTGGACAGCCATGCAATGACAAAAGAAAGTCTGGATTTTATGACGTATGATTCCTATCCGAATTTTGCATATTGTCTGGATGATTATTCGGATAAAGCTGGAAATTTAAAAGATCGAAAATGGAGCAGAAATCTGACGGAAGTCCGGTCAATGTCGAGTACATTTGGAATTATGGAACAGCAATCCGGTGCAAATGGCTGGTATACCCGTATGGAAGCACCAACGCCGAGACCGGGACAGCTTACATTGTGGACCATGCAGTCCATTGCCCATGGTGCCGATTTTGTAAGTTATTTCAGATGGAGAACCTGTACGATTGGAACGGAAATTTACTGGCACGGAATTTTGGATTATTCCGGTCGGGAAAACAGAAGACTTCGCGAAGTAAAACAGGTACACAAACGCCTGCAGAATATGCAGGAAATGGCGGGTGCTTTGTATGAAGCGAAGGTTGGAGTAATCAAAGATTATGATAATATCTGGGATAAAGAGCTGGATGCATGGCACGGCAGAGTGGAAGACCAGAGCCAGAAAGCTTTGTTTGCGGCTGCTCAGCTGACACATACGCCGATGGACTACGTTTACATTTCAGATGAAACAGAAGACATAGAATTGGCAAACTATAAAGTGTTATTCTATCCGCATGCAACTATGATGAATCAGAAAAGAGCAGATTTACTTAAATCCTATGTGGTAAATGGCGGAACACTGATCATCGGATGCAGAAGTGGCTATAAAGATATGCATGGTCGCTGTGTGATGGATAAATTACCGGGATTGCTGGCAGAATTGACCGGAACGGATATCCCGGAATATTCCTTTATTGCACCAGATGCCGGAACAGTTTCGATTGATTGGGACGGAACTTCCATGGAAGCAAGCGTATTTGCGGACTTGTTGGAATCCGTTGGCGATAGTGCAAAGGTAGTCGGAACCTATACATCTGATTATTATGCAGGTAGCGGAGCGTTGGTTTGCAATTCCTATGGAAAAGGAAAAGCATATTATTATGGAACCGCATTTACAACCGAGGCTGCAAAGGTATTTCTTGAAAAATTAGATGTAATGAATCCTTATGCGGACGTTCTTACAGTGCCGGAATGTTGTGAAATCGCAGTACGTAGAAAGGA
The DNA here is from genome assembly GCA_036308845.1 of Ruminococcus sp. Lineage (GTDB taxonomy): Bacteria > Bacillota > Clostridia > Lachnospirales > Lachnospiraceae > Oliverpabstia. The sequence continues at coordinate 11,594 of JAXJUX010000265.1, read as the reverse complement.
CGATACTCGTTACCTGTTTGTTTTGAATTATGAAAAACATGAAGTGGAAGTCGAATTTCATAAGCCAGTATATAATTTGGATACCAAAGAAATCATGACTGGGAAAGTGCGGTTGAAACCGTATGAGGTACTGGTAGGATGTGCTAATTTGTAATTTGGAGCATACAGCAGATAATTGCTATTGCTTTTCAATAACATCGGGGAACAGCGAGTTCGAAAATCCTTTTCTTAGATTGACTTTGGCGCGAAGGCGTTCCTGAGCGTCAATTTAGTCAATCTTAGAAAAGAGTTGAGAAGGAGCGGTCTGTTATTGAAAAGCAATAGCAATTATCTGCGTCCCTTCTCTTCCGAATCACAAATAAGCATCTGGTGGATGAACGCGGAATATGGTATAGTAGTCTTATCAAGAATCGTGAAAAAATAAGGAGGTACGACTATGATACATGAGGTGAAATTTCTTTCTTACGACCAGCGTGATACCGTTTATGGATGGATTTATGTGCCAGCCTGCAAGGCAAAAGGTGTTGTTCAGTTAGTGCATGGTTTTGGGGAACATTCCAGAAGATATCTGCACATGATCTGTAAGCTGATGGATGCGGGATATATTGTAACAGCAGACGATCATGTAGGACACGGAAAAACAGCTCTGGAAAATGACACTTGGGGTGATTGGGGAACCAAGGGCTGCCAGACCATGATGGAAGATGAACACACATTGAAGCTGCTTGTGCAGGAAAAATATCCGGATATTCCATATTTTATGTACGGACACAGTATGGGTTCTATTATTTGCCGTCAGTTCCTTGCAAAATATGGTGATGAGCTGGCAGGAGCAATCATTTGCGGAACTGTTGGACCAGATGCACTTCCATGCGATGAAGGAATCAAAATTTTGAAACCATTGGTAGAAGCAGGAAAAGGTGCAGAAGCAGACCCTGCTCTGTTAGGCAGTTTGATGGGTGGTCTGTTCTCACGCATCGAAGAAGGCGTGAAAATTGGAAATGAATGGATTTGTCATGATCCATACGTGCAGATTGACCATGCAACAGATCCATTTGATGCATTTACAAAACCAACATCCAATGAAGCATTGTTGCAGTTTGTAGAAATGATCAAGGAAGTAAATACAAAAGAATGGGCAGAAAAAGTTCCAAATATTCCATTGTACAATATTGCCGGTGACGAAGACCCATGTGGTTCTTTCGGAGAAGGCGTAAGACTGGTAACACAGTGGTTGGAAGAAACAGGACATGATGTAACAACAAAAATTTACGAAGGCTACCGTCATGAAATTCACAACTACAGTGATCTGAAAGATGAAGTTGAAGCAGGCATGATTGCGTTCTTGGACAAAGCACTCAAATAATAGGTAGTATTGTATGAATTTTAATGATGAAACATTCGGATTTGTTTGTAGCATATAATTAAAATGAGCTGGCACATTGAAAATTTATGTGCCAGCTTTCTCAATATTTATAAGATTTTCTGCATACTATTCTTCATTTTTTTGGATAAATATTTGTACTGAATAATTTCTTCTTCTGAAAAATCAGCAAATCGAGCCTGTTCATAATTATTTTCCGCTTCAGCCAATTCTTTTAGGATAGAATCTGTTGATGGCAAAAGGGAAATGATGGTCTGTTTTGGCTTTCGGGTACGTTTGATCTTGATCAGGTTTTTCTGAAGAAGTTTCTGCAAAATCGCAGAGTACAGACGGATGGGCATTCCAACAGAATCTGCCAGGTCTTCTGTTTTTTCAGCACTGTTGATTTGTTTTAATCCCAGCAAAACACGCACATCCTGTAATTCCAGTTCATTTCTGATAGCAACTGGTTCCAGATAGTAATCCATCAATTTTCGACTGCGGTATAAATCCATTAAAACTCCATCTACTTCAACCATATCGGCAACGGCATTACTGCGTTCTTCGCCCAGTTTTTTCGCACCAGGCAGAATAGAAAGCGGGACAATACCATCGCTTGCGGCATCTACCAGAAAACGATAAACTTGCAGACGATTTTTTTCATAGTCTTCTTCTGTGAAAACCTGTTTGTAAAAATTGTTATAATACTCAAATACCATCAATTTCATTTTGATCGTTTTTGAAATGTTCATGCCCTGTGTTGCCAGAGACCCTTTGGTTTTCACATAATAATACAGCGGCAATGTTACCACATAAAAACTTTCCGCATAGCGGATATACTCCAGATTAAACATAAAATCTTCGCACCAGCTGATGTCTGCATTCATACGGATATGATATTTTTCTACAATATCTCTGCGATATAATTTATTCCACAAAACACCATAATAAAAGTCGGCTGGATTTTCCATGATAAAAGATGCAAATTCATTTCGTGTAAAAAGTCCTTCCTGCTCAATACTTCCTTTGTGAGAAACACGTTTTTCTACCACGCGGTAAAAATCGGAAATGACCATATCAGCATTTGTATTTTTTGCTGTTTCTACAAAGGTACGGGTGGCGTTTGGCGTGATCCAGTCATCGGCATCCAGAAATTGCAGATATGTCCCCTGCGCAAGGTCCAGTGCCATATTTCTGGTGTCAGAAACACCACTGTTTTCTTTATGAATCACACGAATGCGATTATCTTTTTGTACATAGGAATCACAAATTTCACCAGAAGCATCTTTGCTTCCGTCATTGATCAGTAATAATTCAAAATCCTGATATTCCTGATGAATAATGCTTTCGATACAGCGAGCAATGGAACTTTCTGCATTATAAACAGGAACAATAATACTAACAGTTGGGTTCATAGGTTGTTTTTCCTCTCATAGTCTGAGATTATTCTACCGATTTAGATTTTGAATAACAAGCGCGAAATTATTAAAAATATATAAAATGGAAAACGATGAAATGAATATATTTTCTTTTCTTTACGGACAAAAGTGTTTATTATAAATATCATCTAACGTTATCTATTGCTTATAACGCAGCGTAATAAGCTAACATATACCCATAAGGAGGTGAGAAGCTATGTCAAAATATACGACAGGAGAACTTGCGAAGCTGTGTGGCGTTACCGTAAGAACCGTTCAGTATTATGACACCAGAAACATTCTCGTGCCAAGTGAGTTGAGCGAGGGCGGCAGAAGATTATACTCGGAAGAAGATGTAAAGAGAATGAAAATCATCTGTTTTCTGCGAGAACTGGGTTTGCCAATCAATTCTATTAGCCAGTTGCTTTCTGAAGAAAACCCAGGTAATGTGATTTCTTTACTTTTGGAACAGCAAGAGCAGTTGCTGAAAAAAGATTTGGAAGAAAAACAATTACAACTTACTAAATTGGAAGAATTGCAGCGAGAATTAAAGACAGTGGAGCATTTTTCAGTCGAATCCATCGGCGATATAGCTTATAAAATGGAAAATAAGAAGAAGTTGCATAAAATACGCATGTTTATGCTTTCGGTGGGACTTTTGGCGGATATCATTGAATGGGGGACTATTATTTTCTGGATTGTGACAGGAATCTGGTGGCCATTTGCTGTGGGTATGCCGATTGTTATAGGATTGTGTATCTGGATTACGAAATATTACTTTTTGCGCGTTGTATATATTTGTCCCAAATGTCATACGGTGTTCCGCCCAAAATTGAAAGAAGCTTTCTGGGCAAGACACACGCCGAATACAAGAAAACTTACGTGTACTGGCTGTGGACATAAAGGATTTTGTGTGGAGACATATGGAGGAGAATAATAGAAATAGAGGCAATCGACATGTCGATTGCCTCTATTTCTTATAAACACTGGAATCTTATCGAATTCCATATCTTTCAATAATATAATCCATATCTTTATCGCCGCGGCCGGAAAGGTTAATAAGAACAGAACCTTTTCCCATTTCTTTTGCCAGTTTGATACCATAAGCAACTGCGTGTGCGCTTTCAATTGCAGGGATGATACCTTCCATTCTGGACAGTTTGAAGAATGCGTCGATTGTTTCGTCGTCAGACATTACATCGTATTTTACACGACCAAGGTCATGCAGGAATGCATGTTCAGGACCGGAAGATGGATAATCCAGACCACTTGCTACAGAGTAAACTGGAGCTGGTTCGCCGTTTTCGTCTTTCAGCATAATACTGTTAAATCCATGCATGATACCTTCTGTACCGTATTTTAAACTAGCTGCATGGTCACCAAGCGTAGTTCCTCTTCCCAGAGGTTCTACACCATAGATGTCAACCGGGTCATTCAGGAAACCGGAGAAGAATCCTGCGGAGTTGGAACCGCCGCCTACACAGGCAACGATTGCATCTGGAAGTTCCCCAGTCATCTGCAGGAACTGTTCTCTTGCTTCGATACCAACAACACTCTGGAAATCACGAACCATCATAGGGAATGGATGTGGTCCAACAACAGAACCGATACAGTAAATACAATCTTTGTAATCTTTTGCGTATGCAGCAAATGCAGCATCTACAGCTTCTTTTAATGTTGCAAGTCCGTCTGTAACTTCGATTACGTTAGCACCAAGAATTTTCATACGAGCAACGTTTGGAGCCTGTTTTTTAATATCTACAGAACCCATGTAAATGTCACATTCCAGTCCGAAGTAAGCAGCAGCAGTAGCAAGTGCAACACCGTGCTGTCCGGCACCTGTTTCAGCGATTACTTTTTTCTTGCCCATGTATTTTGCAAGCAATGCTTCACCCATACAGTGATTCAGCTTGTGAGCACCTGTATGGTTCAAATCTTCACGTTTTACGTAAAGCTGTACATTTCCGATGCTTCCGGAGAGACGTTCCAGATAAGAAATTGGAGTTGGTCTTCCCTGAAATTCCTTACGGATACGACGCAGTTCGCTGATAAATTTGCTGGATTTGCAGATCGTGAAATATGCTTCTGTGATTTCGTCCATGGCTTTCTTTAATTCAGGAGTAACGTAAGCCCCGCCGTATTTTCCGAAGTAACCGTTTTCATCTGGGTAGTTTTTAAAATATGTATCAAAATTAATTCCGTTATAATTCATAGTAATTTCCTCCTTGAAATCGAATAATATAAGTTTTTTATTTGGTGTTTTGTAATCTGTTATTTCGGCATTTATAGTATATGCCAATGTGGTCTGCTTAAGCTATGCTTCGCCATCGTTTGGTCAATAACATATTGTGTACCTCCTGTAATAGAAAACTTCTCCTGCGTTCTGTCATGGGAATCTCATAAGTGAAATTCTCTGGGACTTTTTATTTTCCAAATGAGAAATCCGATTTTGGGAAATAAAAAACGCCCATGACAGAATACTGCTTTCTGTCAAGGACGAATAATACTTTATCCGCGGTGCCACCTTGAATTCACAGGCGCGACCCTGTGCGCTTAGCTGGATACCTACATATCCACGACAACTGACGTATGTCAACACGTTGCAGAATACTCTGTGATGAACACATTTGACTGCACCCTCTGCGGTCCATTTGACAACTTGTTTCTCACCCGACTCTCAGCAACACGGGCTCTCTGTAAAGGCATCATTGCCGTTATCTCCGCTTCAACGGTTTAATATGTTAAATTTAAATACATTTTACTTTAATACGTCTCATTTGTCAACGAAAAAATGTGCTTATTTGTAATTCGGAGGAGACGGACGCAGATAATTGCTATTGCTTTTCAATAACAGGCCGCTCCTTCTCAAATCTTTTCTAAGATTGAAGACGAACGGCCTGTCTTTGGAATGGTATAGGAATCCTTCCTTATGCTCCGAATTACAAATAAGAAACAACACTTGAATTCCATTTTTTGTGTGCTATAATTGACTCTGATTAGCAGTTTTTAAGAGAACCTTAGCTAAATTGTCAAAAAAAATTATATGGTAGGAGGAGAGAGTGTATGTATTGGCTGTTTTTTATTGCCTGGGTTATTTTTAATGGTCAGATAACCACAGAAATTGTAATTTTCGGTCTCGTGATTGCAGCGGCAGTGTTTGCTTTTGTCTGTAAGTTTATGGATTACAGTCTGCAAAAAGAAAAAGCATTTTATAAAAAATTCCTTTTCTTTTGTGGATACGCATTTCTGTTGGTAAAAGAAATCATCAAGGCAAATATGGCTGTTATTCACATGTGTCTGACGCAAAAAGAAGTGATGGAACCAGTAATTGTGAAGTTTCGCACCAGCCTGAAAAATGAAGTGACAAGAGTAATACTTGCCAATTCCATTACTTTGACGCCAGGAACGATTACCGTTTCTTTGGAGGACGATGAGTTGACGGTGCATTGTCTGGATAAGAGCCTGGCGGAAGGAATGGAAGATTCCATATTTGTAAAAATGTTAGAAAAAATGGATAGAATGGGGTGATGGGTATGGCATTGGTACAACAGTATGAGTGGATTTTCCACATTATTTTGGTAGTTTTGGCATTTATGCTTCTTCTTTGTCTGATGCGTGCCATCATTGGCCCAAGAATTACAGATCGTTTGGTGGCTGTTAATATGATCGGTACGATGGTCATGGTCATTATTTCTATTATGGCTTTGATCATGGAAGAAGGATATCTGGTCGATATCTGCCTGATTTATGCAATGATCAGCTTCTTGTCCGTTGTGGTTTTGACCAAAGTTTATACGGGCGTTTATATGGAAGCAAAAGACGAAAAAAAGAAAGAGAAAGGAGAAACATCGGATGAGAGTCATTGAGTGGATACAGTTTCTGCTTGGCGTCAGCTTATTGATTGGCGGCTTGTTTATTTTTGTGGTGCAGCTTGTTGGAGTGTTCAAATTTAGATTTGTGCTGAATCGAATGCATGCCGCAGCGATGGGAGATACACTTGGCATTATGATTTCCCTGACAGGTTTGATTATTCTGACCGGTTTTAACTTTACGTCTTTGAAAATGGCACTGATTATCGTGTTTTTGTGGATGGCTTCTCCGGTTTCTTCCCATTTGATCGCCCGTCTGGAAGTGACGACCAATGAACATCTGGAAGACTTTTGTGAATTGCCGGAAGAAACTGAGGTGAAAAAAAATGACAGTTTTTGAATATATCTTATTGATTTTCCTGATTATTTGTGCGATCGCTGTTAGTTTCTCAAGAAATTTGCTGAATTCCATTATCATTTTCATGTCATACAGTATGATCATGTCTTTGATATGGATTTTGCTGGAGTCTCCGGACCTTGCAATCACAGAAGCTGCAGTTGGAGCGGGCGTAACCAGTTTGCTGTTTTTTGTTACTTTGAAGAAAATTCATGCGATGAAGGAAGAAGGCGAAGATCATGAGTAGACCAATGACAGAAGAAGAATATAATAAACGGTTATTCAATCGGGTAAAACGTTGGGTTATGGGCGAAGCTGATCCTTACCTTGGCAGAGTGGAAATAAAAGAACAGAAAGAAAACACTCTGAGCCCGGAAGTGTTGGAACAACATAAAAAAGACCGTGAATTGACTTTAAAAGAAGTACACGATACAGAGAAAAATAAAATTTATCGAAAATTCTTTCGATTCTATAGAATTGCCGCTGTTTTATGTTGTGTGGCTCTGATCGCAATGTTGTTAGTAGCGGTTTCTTATCTGCCGCCAGTAGGAAATGCGGACAACCCTGCACATAACGAAGTAGTGGCAAAATACATAGAAGACGGTATGCAGGATACGGGAGCGGTTAATATCGTAACCGGTATGATTTTGGATTACCGTGCATTTGATACATTCGGAGAATCCAATGTATTGTTTATAGCAACCTGTACGGTTCTGATTTTGCTTAGAAATGATAAGAAAAACGAAAAGAAAAAAGCAGAATGGGAAGCACAGAAAGACAGTCTTTATGAACCGGGTGCAGACAGTATTCTGCAGAAAATTACATTTTTATTATTCCCAATTATTGTAATTTTCGGTATTTATGTGGTACTGAACGGACATTTATCTCCTGGAGGAGGGTTCTCCGGAGGAGCTATTATTGGTGCTGGATTGATTCTTTATGTCAATGCATTTGGATTTGAAAAAACACAAAAATTCTTTACAGAAAAAACATACAAATGGATCAGTTTCTGTGCGCTGTCCTTTTATTGTCTGGCTAAGAGTTATTCTTTCTACACCGGTGCACATCACCTGGAAAGTGGAATTCCTCTGGGAACAGCCGGCGATATCATCAGCAGTGGCTTGATTCTGCCTTTGAATATTTGTGTTGGTATGGTTGTTGCCTGTACCATGTATGCATTTTATGCGTTATTCAGGAAAGGAGGTTTTTAAGATGTTTGGATCAAATTTCTTTCCGAATATTGGAGAAGAAGTGGCAATGATCTTATTTGGGATTGGATTTGCTAACTTGCTTTTTCAGAAAAACTTAATCAAAAAAATCATCGGATTTAATATTATGGATACTGCAATCTACCTGTTTCTTGCAGAAAAGGGATATATTACAGGACGTATTGCTCCTATCGTAGTAGATGGTATTCAGGAAGTAGAACACTATATTAACCCGATTCCAAGTGGTTTGGTACTGACCGGTATCGTAGTTTCCGTGTCTGTCAGCGCGTTGATGTTGTCGTTGACGGTAAGACTTTATAATCGATATCACACCCTGGATCTGGATGAGATTTCTGCACAACTTCGAAAGGAGGGGTTATAAATGGAATTCGTTCAAAACGTCCCTTTCTTTTCGATTATGATTTCCATGTTTTCCGGAACAATTTCCTCTGTGCTTCCGGGAAAATATGCGAGAATTTTAAATACAATTATGATCAGCTGCGTCATTCTTATGTCTGGCTGGCTGTTGGTATTTTTGTGCCAGTCTGATATTGGCAGTTACGTATTTATGATGGGACATTTCCCTGCACCATGGGGAAATGAAATTCGTGCCGGTGTACTGGAAGCAGGCATGGCTTTGTTCTTTTCCATCGTTATGCTGTTGTCCTTGTGGGGAGGAAGAAAAAAACTGAATGATGAAGTAGAAAAGACAAAACACAATATTTATTATATTTTGATGAATCTGATGCTCAGTTCTCTGCTGGCACTGATTTATACAAATGACTTATTTACTGCATACGTATTCGTAGAAATCAATACGATTGCAGCCTGTGGTCTGATTATGATTCGTCAGAATGGACGTACGATTGAGGCGGCTGTTCGTTATATGATCATGAGTTTGCTGGGGTCTGGTCTTTTGTTGATGGGAATCTGTATGCTTTACGACATGACCGGCCATCTTTTAATGTCAAATATTAAAGAACAGGTACAGATTATCATGGAATCTGGAACATATCGTGTACCTATGCTGATTACCATCGGTATTATTACAATCGGTCTTGCAATTAAGAGTGCGTTGTTCCCATTCCATGCATGGCTTCCGGATGCTTACGGATATTCAACCGTATCTTCCGCAGCCGTATTGTCTAGTTTGGTTTCCAAAGGATATATTTTCCTGTTGATCAAAATTTTCTATCGTGTTATCGGATTTGAATATATTGCGGGAAGTCATATTCTGAACATTTTGTTCCTGTTCGGTCTTTGTGGAATGATCTTTGGTTCCTTAAGTGCCATTTGGGAAAATGATATCCGACGTATGATTGCATTTTCTTCCGTAGCGCAGATTGGTTATATTTACATGGGATTTGGTTTGGGAACAGAAACCGGCATGATCGCAAGTATCTTCCATATTCTGGCTCATGGGGCTACGAAATCTCTGCTGTTCGTATCTGCCATCGGTCTTACCGATGTATCTGCGGGAAGCAGAAAATTTGCTGATATTACAGGGTCTGGATATCGTAACAAAGTAGCCGGTGTTGGATTTACCGTTGGTTCTTTGTCCATGGTAGGTATTCCAATGTTTTCCGGTTTTGTAAGTAAATTGTTGTTTGCAGAATCTGCAGTAAAGGTAATGTCATGGAAAATGTTTCCTACATTGATCGTACTTGCAATCAGTACGATTCTGAATGCGATTTATTTCCTGAAAACGGTACTTCGTATCTATACACCGGTACCGTCAGAAGTGGAACAGGAGAAAGATTTTTACCGCATTTCCTTTAAGAAACAGAAACGTTATACGATTACGATTATTCTGTTTATTATTTTGAATATGATCCTTGGACTTACTTCTGAACCAATTATTCAGTTGATTCAGTATGGTCTGAACAACTTTATGTAGAAATGAGGAGAGAAAAATGGGAAATTCTATGATGATTTTATCAGCTATACTGGTTCCGATTTTCTTTGGTCTTGGCATCCTCATAAAACCGGAATTTAAAAATCGAAACACACTGCTTACAGTCAGTGGCGCTGGGCTGATCATCACCGCACTCCTGGCATGTTTCGTGATTTTTAGCGGTGAAATGGAACTGATGTTATTTTCTTTTGGAAAGAATCTGCATGTATTCTTCCATGTAGATGGTGTTTCCAGAGTGTTTGCAGCAGCGATTGCTGTTGTATGGGTATTGGCTGGATTTTATGCTTTTGAGTATATGAAGCATGAAAAAGAAGAAAAACGTTATTTCGGATTCTATCTGATGGAATTTGGCGTGCTTCTGGCACTTGCGTTTTCAGGAAACATGGTTACTTACTATTTCTTCTATGAAATGATGACGCTGTTTTCTGTTCCATTGATTTTACATTCCAGAACAAAAGAAGCCATTATGGCGGGGCTGAAGTATATGTTTTATTCCCTGTTTGGAGCATACATGGTATTGTTCGGTATCTATTTCCTGAACAAATACGCAGTAACATTGAATTTTTCGGCAGGCGGTGTTCTGAATCTGAACGCGACGGCAGGAAAAGAAGGCTTCCTTTTGATCGTAGCATTTTGTATGATCTTGGGATTTGGCGTAAAAGCAGGTATGTTTCCAGTTCATGGATGGCTGCCAACGGCTCATCCGATTGCACCGGCACCAGCCAGTGCGGTTATGTCCGGTATCATCGTAAAAATGGGTGTGCTGGGTATGATTCGTGTCGTGTATTACCTGTTTGGTGCTGAATTTATCCGCGGAACCTGGGTACAGACTGCATGGATGACCTTAGCGCTTGTTACGGTGTTTATGGGTTCCATGCTGGCATACAGAGAAAAGGTTTTGAAAAAACGTCTGGCATATTCCACCGTCAGTCAGGTTTCTTATATTTTGTTCGGGATGGCACTTTTGCAGCCAGAAGGTTTGACTGGATCCCTTCTGCATGTGGTTTTTCATGCAGTGATCAAATCGTTGTTGTTCCTGTGCGCAGGTGTGATCATTTACAAGACAGGAAAAACTACTGTGGATGAGCTGAAAGGTATTGGCAAGGAAATGCCTGTGACAATCTGGTGCTATACGTTTGCTGCAGCAGCACTGATTGGATTCCCTCCATTCAGTGGATTTATCAGCAAATGGCATTTGGCGGTTGGATCTTTGGAATCTGCGATTCCTGTATTTTCCTGGGTTGGACCGGTGATTCTGCTGGTAAGTGCCCTTCTGACTGCGGGATATCTGCTTCCAATCACAGTAAATGGATTCCTGCCAGGTGCAGAATATGATTACAGCAGATTAAAGAAAAAAGAGCCTGTGAAAATGATGTTGATTCCTCTGATGATTTTGGCTTTCCTCACGATCATCCTGGGAGTATTTCCAAATCCATTGACAGACTTTATTTCAAATATTGTAAACGTTGTTTTATAGAGAAAAT
>JAXJUX010000264.1:0-1601 GCA_036308845.1 Ruminococcus sp. | reverse complement strand
TTATGCAAGAGTAATGGAAGTGTATCAATAAATAGATGCAAAAAGACTTTTGGCAAACCAGATGAAAAATGCTGGTTTATTTGTTATACTCTTTTTTAGGAGAAAAAAATTTGAAAAAAGTACTTGCTTTTTATTAGCAGGTTTATCTAATTGACAGTATGATACAAAAAAGAAACCTGCCCACTTTTTTTTTAATGATGTTGTGGTATGATAGAGAAGAAGGTAATACATAGACAAAGGTGGAAGGAGAGGGGTTATGAAATGTAAAATTTTATTAGTTGGTTATGGATGGCGTTCTCAGATTTATCGCCGTGCGATAGCAAATCTTTCAAATGAATTTGAACTCTGCGGCGTTCTGATGCGTTCTGAACAGAGAGCACTGGAAATAGAAAAGGAAATTGGAATTCGTGCAACAGATGATTTTGATACAGCACTGAACTGGGATCCGGATTTTGTGATTCTTTGCGTATCCAAAGCAGCTACAAAAGAATGGCTGATTCGTTTTATGAAACATCAGATCCCGGTTCTTTGTGAAACGCCACCAGCCGGTTCCGTGGAAGAGCTGAATGAAATATGGAAAGAAAATATACGTTTGAAGGGAAAAGTGCAGATTGCAGAGCAGTATTTCCTGCAGCCGTATTATCGCGCCTTACAAAATATTGTTCATTCGGGAATTTTAGGGGAAATTCTGACTGTAAATATGTCTGCAATTCATGGATATCATGCCATGAGTATTTTCCGTAAACTTCTTGGAATCGGTTTTGAAAATTGCACAATTACCGGCAACCGTTATGAACTTCCGGTTACAATTACAAGAAATCGTGCGGGCTGGCATGAAACTGGTGAAGTGATTCCTACGATACGTGATCGTGCGGACATAGTGTTTGATAATGGGAAAATTGCTTTTTTTGATTTTGATAAACAACATTATTTTTCACCAATTCGAAGCAGACGATGGAATGTACAGGGGATACGAGGAGAAATTCAAAACGATATGGTATGTTATCTGAACGAAAGGAACCAGCCGATTACAGAGAGAATGTACCGTGAAGATGATGGTATCAACAATATCGATGGATGGAGTCATAGATTTATTAGTTTTCGGGGAGAACGAATTTATGAAAATCCATTTCCGGGACTTCGAATCAATGATGATGAGATTGCTGTGACGGATTTGCTTGTTGGAATGAAGCATTATTTAGAAACAGGTGAAGATATCTATTCTTTACAAAATGGTCTTCAGGATGCATATCTGGATCTTATGCGTGAAGAGGCAATCACTTCGGGAAAAAGCATTCGTACGACGAATCAAAGCTGGATCTGTGAAGTGACAGAAAAGGACAGAGAACAATGAATGCAGAAGACGCATTAGTTATTAGGATGTACTTTAAGGAGCTGTTGACTTTTCAACGGTTCCTTTAAATTGTGGAAAGGTTTCTTTTTTCTATCCCTTTAACTTAATGACATTGACTGAAATAGTTCCCCGTTTCGTTCATTTTTCGTTAACAAATTCCACCCAAAATAGAAAAGCGATGCGTAGAAAACTTTCAGTTTTCGTATGATTCACAGATCTCTTTTACAAGTGTAAAATAACCCTCTAC
>JAXJUX010000263.1:0-2305 GCA_036308845.1 Ruminococcus sp. | reverse complement strand
CTATAAAAACAATGTTAAAACCGGAACTGCGACGATTATAATTACCGGCTGCGGTGAATACGGTGGAAGGCTGACCAAGACTTTTACAATAAAACGCCGGTCAATCACAAAAGCCAGGAGTGTTATGTAATACGAGAATAAAACTGGAAAGGCTGGTTTGCTGCTGCCTATATGGACAACAATGATATTACGAAATTGATTCTTTGTTTGAAGAGGAATTACTCTATCAGAGTATTCCATGACAGCACCGCACCAGTTCGCTCCCTATACAGGTTTTACGGATCCGGAATTCAGGATGTTGTGTTCCAGGTATTATACAATGTCATTTACTTAAGCAGATTTCTGTCAAAAAGCAGAAATCTGCTTTTCTTCTACCCCTAACTCAAATTTTTTTAGGATCCATACTAAAAAAGCTTGACATAGAGAAAAAAATGTGCGGCGTTTTTCTGATTAAGATCAGAAAAACGCCCATTAATCAGGAAATATAACCATTTTTAATTCACCTGATTAAGGAGGCACATTTTGAAACACTCTGATTCTATCAAAGCGATCCTGTTTGCTGCGATCAATGAACTCACATCTAACTTACATCAATATGTCGTAACCCCCGGTAAGGATTTCACACGAAATCGGAAGATAGGATTCAAAAATACAATCGCACTTCTTCTTACTTTGGAAGGGGACTGCATTAAAGAAGAGATCTACCGGTTTTTTGGAAGAAAAAAAGATGCTCCCTCAAAAGCGGCTTTCTACAAACAACGCCGTAAACTGAACGATCAGGCATTGGCAGCTCTTCTTTATATGTTTAATTCCAAGCTGAAAAAGAAACTGTATAACGGTAAATATCAATTCATAGCCTGCGACGGCTCTGCTGTAGATATTTACAGAGATCCAGATAATCCGGATACTTTCTTTGAGCCAAATGGTAAATCCACTCGCGGATTCAATCAGATCCACATCAATGCAGCCTATTCTATCCTTGACCGAAGATTCACTGATCTTGTGATCCAGCCATGCAGAAAGCGGAATGAATATGCCGCGTTCTGCAAGATGGTAGATACTGCCGGGAACGACAGTCCTGCCAAAGTCTTTTTTGCTGACATGGGTTATACATCGTATAACAACTTTGCGCATGTCATCGAAAACGGACACTTTTTTCTTATCCGATGCAATGACAAAAAGCTCAGGGGGATCCTTGGCAGACCTGTTGACAGCCTCAGGGAAATGGATTCACGCATTGACCGTATCCTTACACGTTCTCAGTCAAAAGCAAAACGCAGCCGCCCCCAACGAGCAGATCAATATCGCTATATCTGCAAGGCTGTCCCCATGGACTACCTGGATGACGACCATCCTGAATATGACATTTCCCTGCGTGTCGTCCGATTTGAGATCGCTCCCGATTCTTTTGAGAATATCGTGACAAACCTTCCGGAGTCAGAGTTCGATTTTGAAGATTTTAAGTATCTGTATCACCTGCGATGGAACGAGGAAAATTCTTTCAGAGACCTCAAATATCCTCTGTGTCTTAAAGAGTTTCACTCCAGAAAATACGAATATATCGCACAGGAAGTCTGGGCTCGCGCCATACTTCATAATTTCAGCACAGCCATCATTTCTGATGTGACGATCGAAAAAAAGGAAACCAAACATGCATATCAGGTGAATTTCTCGGAAGCGTTTAAAATATGCCGTGATTTCCTCCGGATCCATAATAAGACAACAAAAATGGATGTGGAGGGTCTGATAGCTCAAAACATTGAACCAATCAGACCCGGAAGGACCTTTGCCCGCCAGCATAGGTTTAAACTTCCAATGAGTTTCTGCTACCGCCACTAAGGTTTAAAGAAACACACGCATCCAACATCCAGCATCATAATATCACCAATCACCAGATGATGGCATCTATTTCCCCTAAAATGTCTTCGTCTGTTTGCTATACCCTTTTTTTCCTCAATCTCAATATCCGAGGTGCGACTGCTGTCACTTTTGTAAGTAACTTTGACCTCAAAATCGATTGTTGCCTTAAGTTAATAGATGTTTGCACGTTCATCACCCCTGTTATCCTTTAAGTAAATGACATTGGTTCACTCCCGTATATCTGTACATTGTGTACGATATTTGGTTGTTCACGTTCCGCTGCATTTTTAAGACATTTTGCAGCGCAAAAAAAGCCCCTGAGATAGCCTGCTCAGCTATTCTCAGGGGCTTTTTGGCCCATGGCACATTTGAAAGATTGAAATGTGTCAAGTTCTATGCGCGTTATTGCCTTGTATTATAAGCTCTTTTTCGTTTTTGGAACATT
>JAXJUX010000262.1:0-2121 GCA_036308845.1 Ruminococcus sp. | reverse complement strand
TCCCTCTTTTTCCTGTTCGTTGATGGTCGTAACCATGGTTGTCGGACCGGAATGTTTCAATACTGGCTGTGGCAGAAGCATTTCCAACGCATCTTTCATAATTTCTCTGCACCATCTTGGGTGATTCTGCTGATAAATAGAGAACACAGGATGCATAAAATACATGCAATCTCCTTTTCGTACCACTGCCGGATATCCTTTTTCATGGGAGGAAGGTGTATGACGGTGAGAGCAAAAATGCTGCCAGGTACGGTTAAAATATGGTACATATGTATCTGCCAAAATCGTACCGTCTGTAACTTCCACCTGTTCTCCCTGCTGATACATGACATGCTCCGTCTTCGGCAGATTTTTTCCGATGATGTCATTTGGCATAATAAAATCAGGACTGTACGGTGCCTCTCCCACATATGTCACACCAAGGCAATCCAACAAGAATTTTTTACCTTCTTTATCCAGACCAGATTTGCCCGTAACGATTAGTTTTCCACCATTTGCCACATAATCTTCCGTCTTTTTCTTCAAGTCCTCATCAAACCAGATGATATCCGGGAAAATAACCACCTTGTAACCGAACCAATCCGTCTTATTATCCACAATATCAAACTGATATCCCAGTTCATCCAAAACAGCACATGCACCATTTACCGCATTGGATACGCTGCCGCCGCACTGTGCTTTCAACACTTGCCATTCATCCGTAACAAGGGCAATATCCGTTACCGCTTTTGCCTGCGTACACCAAGGTTCTTTTTTCTCTACCTCTTTATAAACGCTTCCTACCAGTTCATATACCGGCTTTGACATTTCGCCATCCGGATTCAACTGATCGCCAATCAAACATTTGCTGTTGTAGGCAAGCATACGGAAACATTCGTATTGAAGGGCCTCAGGATTTTTAAAGGAATGAAAATCTCCCCATGCAGTATGAAATTTCCCTGTATGGGACAGATAATCCATACCCGTTGTCCGCGCGTAACGAACTACATTCGTAAAATGTGTATAGCCCCACTCTCCACTTGGCAGTGATTCCAATTCCCAATGGGTAAAGGCGTCTTTCGCATCCACGGCAATCGGTCCCACATGACCGCCATTATAGAAAATAGACACGTCCTCTTTCAGATTTTTGATAAATGCTGTCATTTCCAGACGGAATTCCTTTAACATCTCAACCGCATAGGCTACCCTGTCTTCCTTTTTCTCAGGATTCAAACCTTGTGCAAGCATTCCTTTTACACAATGCTCACAGGAACAATCCACCACATTCACAATATCCAAAAACAAACCATCGATACGCTCCGGTGTCAGCACCTCAAACATATCAGCAATCTGTTCTTTCAGAAACTGTCGATATTCTGGGTTATTGACACACAGTGTCCGATAAAATCCCGGTGCATAAATCTGATTGCAGGCTTCTCCGCAAGCATCCACCAATCCGCCATCTGCTGTCATACAGCACCAATCCGGGTGATACTTGCTCATATAATAATCCCACTGCACTGTCGTATACACCGGTACACGGATTCCTCTTTCATGACAGGCATCAATCTGCTCCTGAAGCAGATTTTTGTTTTGAAGCCCCGGATGAACCAATTCCGGAAACTTCTTAGAATCATAATACAGCATCCCATGATGACATCTTGCAAAACAACTGACAGAATTGACCCGCGCCTCATCTAACGTCTTTGCAAAATCCTGCGCATCAAATTTCTCTCCTACAGATGGAATCTTTTCACTGGTGTGAAAATCCATATGAATCTGTCTGAATCTCAATTCGTCCATAACTACATCCTCCGCATCTTATTTATAAACCGTCCCAAACTTTGCAATATTTACCTTTCGTATGCACTGCTTTCTTATTTTCATAGTATAATACCGGAAGAAATAAGTACATGATTTTTTCCTACAAAAAGATGGATTTTTCAAAACACAGTTTAAAAATTGGTTGCACCAAAAATATTCCTTGACTTTTCATCTACAATTTGCTAGACTTAGAAAACGTAGTGAGCAGTTCCTGTTCAAACTACTGATGCTGCCGTGGCTCAGTCGGTAGAGCGTCGCCTTGGTAAGGCGGAGGTCGGCGGTTCGATTCCGCTCGGCAGCTTAAAAAAATCCCTTGAT
>JAXJUX010000261.1:0-27964 GCA_036308845.1 Ruminococcus sp. | reverse complement strand
TTAAAAGATGAATTGGAAATCGAAGAATATGTGGAAACAAAGCCAGAAATTATTTTGGAACAATCGGTAAGACGGGTGACAATGGAAGAAGCCATAGAATTTTTAGATATACAAAAACAAAACGCAGAAAGAATTGCTATTGGCGTATTTATGTGTATTGTATCACCGATTTGTCTCATGCTTCTTGGCGGTGCAGCAGAAATGGGGTACATACCGTTGTCTGAAGATGCAGCAGGAACTTTTGGGGTTATTCTGTTATTGTTGTTGATTGCAGGGGCAGTTGCTATTTTTATTACTTGTGGAATGAAATCCAGTCGTTTTGAATATCTGGAAAAAGAAGCTATTGAAACTGCCTATGGAGTGGATGGAATGGTAAAGGAACGTCAGAAACAATTTCAGCCATTTTTTATAAAAAATGTTATCATAGGGGTAAGTCTTTGTATTTTAGCAGTTGTCCCTCTCCTGGCAGCTACGATGATTACAGAAAATGCTTTTGTGATCGTGTGTATGGTTTGTATCTTGTTGGCGATGATAGGCTGTGGCGTAATATTCTTTATTCGTGGAGGAATTCCGTGGGACAGCATGCAGAAACTTTTGCAGGAAGGGGATTATACAGTAGAGAAAAAGAAAAAAAGTGCGTTGACTGGTGCGGTTGCAGGGATTTACTGGTTATTAATGACTGCAGGGTATTTAGCATATAGTTTTTATACCAATAACTGGAGCCGAAGTTGGATTATCTGGCCGGTAGCCGGTGTATTGTATGGCGCGATACAGATTGGAATTGATTCCTTTGGAAAGAAATAGTAAAAAGCTGTAGATAGAAATTTTTACATTTCTATTTACAGCTTTTTGTTTTAAAATTTCTGAATCTGCTCCGGTGTCAATGCCCTCAGCAATGCAATCACCAATTCCACCGTTGCTTCAAAATCATAATAAGAAGTGATTCCATTGGTGGAATGAATATAACGAACTGGAACGCCTATAACAATAACCGGAATTCCATCCAGTGCGGTATTGATGACAGCACCGTTATTTCCACCGCCTGAGCGAACTGCTGCCTGAATCGGAAGCCCAAGAGATTCTGCCAGATCTAAAGTGAAACGCTGAAAACGTGGGGAACAAATTATGGATTTGTCCATAAAACGAACCATTGGTCCTTTTTTGAGGGCGCACTGAATCATATAGGATTCCATAAAAGTATCGTCTGCAGGACAGCCTTCCAGAACAATGGCGATATCTGGTTTCACGTGTTTGACAGCGACGGTACATCCTCTTTCACCTACTTCTTCTTGAGTGGAAAGTGTACCCACAATATTACAAGGAAGTTCTTCTCCTGAAATTCGTCGCATGGCTTCCAATAATGCGGCACAGCCGATACGACAATCGAATCCTTTGCCGAACATTACATCGTGTTCCTCATCATATCGAAATTTGGTTGCCGGAACAACGGGTTCCCCGATACGAATATGGAAATTATGCACTGCATCCTCGTATGAAGTGGCTCCGATATCAATAATTAAACTGGAAATATCGTCCACACCCTGTTCCCGTTCCGCAGCACTCATAAAATGAACCGGCTTGGCAGCGATGATTCCCGGAATATATGTACCAAGTGCGGTACGGACAAGAACTGTACTTGCAGGAAGCACGTTTTTATTCCAGCCGCCAAGGGTAAGAAAACGAAGGGTTCCATTTGGTTTGATGGCCTGCACCATGAAACCTACTTCGTCACTGTGAGCATCCAGCATAAGCAGAGGTTGTCCATTACGGTTTTCTTTTCTATATAGATAAAAGTTGCGAAGACAATCCTCCTCTATAGTACCTAAATCTTTGGCGTATGTTCTTGCTACGGCAACGACATCGTCTTCAAAACCGGCAGGACCGAAAGCATCTGCCAATTCCTGAATCATTTGTAAACTGTTCTTTGATATTTTCATAGTAAAACTCCGTTCTGTTCCAATCGATTTATAAATAAGAAGAAACATAAATTAGAACTTATATAATAAAAAATAATTATTTCTTTTGCTCAAACAAATGGAAAAATTTCTGCGGAATACTGAGCATAAACATAATTCCCAATGCAATTGCCATGGCAATTTTTAAAGTATCGACACCTCTGGAAACCGCCTGCGTAAAATCTTCCATAATAAAATAGTAAGAAGTATAGTAAATTCCGACGCCTGGAACCAGTGGAAAAATCCCGGAAACCAGAAAAATGGTAACGGGTGCTTTTCGGATGACTGCAAAAATTCTGGATAAAAAGGTAATGACCAAAACCGCTAAAAAAGTTGCAATTGCGGATCCCATAGGTTCAGAAAAAAGCAGATAAACAAGCCATCCAATACTGCCCGTAAGACCGGCGAAAAACCATTGTTCCCGTTGGACACTAAACAAAACAGCAAATGCTGCAGTGGCAAAAAATGCCACAATAAATTCTATGATCATTGTCATGTGTTGTCACTCCGTCTATCTGAAAAAGTAATATACAGCACCTACGCCGATTGCCATGCTGACAGCAACCAGCAGTGCATCAATCAATCGAATGGTTCCTGACAGATAATCACCATTGGAAAAATCTCTGACCGATGTGGTCAGCGGTACACCGGGAACAAGAATAATCAGTCCGCCGATAATGATGTTATCCATATGGAGTGCAGGGAAAAGATGAACCCAAAACACACCGCACAGCGTAATCAGAGCACTTCCAAGAATTGTCTGAATCACTTTGGACAGCTTTGCTTTTGACATCCATTGCTGAAAAAGACAAAGAAGAATGCCGATGGGGGCTGTTGCGAGAAAATCCAGCCAGGTTCCGCCAAGAAGATAACAAAAGCAGCTGCTGCCCATGGCATATCCAAGCATTTGTATCCAAAGTGGATAGGCAGGTATTTCTAATATCTGTTTCATTTGTTTGGTAGCATCTTCCAATGGAATATGATGCTCGCAGATGTTTCTGGACAATTCATTGATTTTTGAAACACGACCCAGGTGGGGAGTAGCTAAAGGCACATGTTTGACCTGTGTACAGCGGGTCTTGTCTTCGTGATGAAGCGTTACAAAAATTCCATTGGAAATCGCATAGACATCGATGTCCTCTTTGCCATAAGCTGTTGCAACCATTTCCATCGTCTGCTGTACACGGGCAATCTCTGCACCGTTTAACAGTAGGGTTTCACCCATGAGTGAGACCAGATCTAAAACTTTTCTTCCATAATCATGATCGGAAGATGGTAAAGATTGTGTTGTATTCATATCGTTCCTCATGAAGCCATCTCATCAGGAAATGACATAAAAGCCATTTCCTTTTGAAGAAATACGTGTAGTTTCCTGATTATTAAGCGTAGCATGGAAGGTTTCCAATTCTGTATATAAAAGAACAGGTACATATTCTTTCGTCAGAATATTTATGCAATCAGAAGTAGAGATATCTTTCAGCACATGAGAAGCAAGATATTTATTGTCAGCGCCAAATACCGCATAGCCATCCATGACAGGTGCAATCATAAACAATTCAAATCCTTTGCCTGGTAAAGTACAAGTAAAGGTTTCTTCTGCAGTTGCTGTAAAACCTTTCTGAGAGAAACGACCATAAACAGCATACGTCATATTTTTATCTGCATCGAAGACGTCAGAAATCTGATAAGGCACATCAACCGATTCAGTGGAATAATTAAATATTGCCAGATAACCAACGCCATTGCAGGTATTTTTGATTTTCAGATAGCCGCAGGCAGCAGGATCCTGGAAAATACAATCTTTGGTTGGAACTGCCGGTTGATCAGCGCGTAAAATCGTTCCATCTTCGTAGCAAAGGTTGGACAAAATCTCTTTTTTGGTTTCGCCAATTTTATCGCTGACATACACAGGGCCACCGCTCAATGCGCGGATAATGGCATGTTTTTCAGCGTCTGGATGACTGCTCCAGAACATATCCCAATCTCCATGGTATAAATGTGTATGGTATAAACTGTTATACGTATTCTGCAGCAAATGTTCTTCAAACCCATTTTCTTTGTTTGGGAAGAAATCATCGCTGTTTCGTGACATGGCAGAAGATGGTCTTGCCAATACGTTTTCCGTGCCCATTCCCATACAGTTGATCAGATTTCCATTCATATAGTCGATGACAGCCTGATCCAGTCCCTGATGAAGCTGGGAAACGGATGCACCAATCGGCGCATTGTTGCGGTAATGGGTGATTGCAGTACTCTGAGAGTCTACTTTTACAAAATCAATGCCTTGTTTGGATAAATAGTCGTACCATTTTGCGAAAAAGGCATAGGCTTTTTCTCTTTCAGGTGCCGGAATAATTTTTCCCTGCATTGTTTCTATCGTATAGTCTTTTAACTGCTCATAAATTTCGCTTCCTTTTTCCAGTCCGCTCCAATAACCGCTGAACGCATGCCATACACCAACATGTTTGGCGTCTGTCATCTCTTTGATCTGTTTAACAGTGGACTGTAAATTGTTTGGGAATTTTACAGGATCAGCAGCCATGTTGCGCAGACGGAAATCTTTTACATCAGACCATCCATCGTCCAATAAAATCCAGACAAATGGAATTTCTTTTTCTTTGATTTCCTGCATTTTTGCAATGACTTTTTCTTCTGTGATATCCTGATAAAAGGCATCCCAGCTGCACCAGCCGATTTTGTCAAACATTTCCGGATATACGCGCTGTCCTTTTGATGGAATTCCTGCGTATTCTGCAGCTTGTTTCATTAAGACTTCAAGACAGCGATATGGGTCGGTGTCAGAATAAGTCATAAGGAAATTTTCATCGACGGTACGATAACCAGAGCGATACGCTGCCAGAGAAAGTGTCAGACAATTTTCTTTACTTCCGGAAATAAATTTTGCCTTAAACGTATGTCCTGGCATAGCGAGGAATGCTGTGTAAGAACCAGCAGACTGTAGTAAAATCAGATTGGTTCGGTCCGGAATTTCTGTGCAGTTGTTGCAAAAATGCGGACGAGTCCACCAGTCATTGAACATATAATAGGAAAGAATATGTTCCGGTTTTTCTTCCAATGTAATATCAATAAGAACGGCATCCAGTTCCCGAAGCGTCATGGTTTCCTGAAAGGGAATATCCTGTATTTCGAAAGAAAAATGTTCCAGTTTACAGTCTTTAAAAACAGATGTGTCAAACGATGCCGTTTTCAAACGATTGGCTTCTTGTGGCCAATGTGGAATAGGCCAGTCAATCGTTTCCTGTAATTTGGTATCTTGTGTGAGCACAGCTCCATTATTTAAATGTGCCGTCCAGTTTTTGATTTGATAATTCATATAAAATCCCCCGTAAATTGTAGTTTTATATTGGTACAAAAATAAGAGACTCACCCCTGTTCTCCTATTTTGATACAAGAATTTTGTTACATATGATGCACTCAAAATTAAAAAAGTGACTATTTGATTTTGGTCTCATACTATAAATATAATTCCATAATAGCCGGAATTCAACAAAAATTCAACCGATTAAAGATGAAATTTCAAGACTTTGTTGCTCTGCACTGGCAAAACATATATAATAAGTGTAAATATTTTTAAAATGCATATACAATTTGGAGGATAAGAGATGAGTGAATATTTAGCAGGTGTAAATTCTGGTGTTTTTTATCTGCTGGTAGCAATCGTACTGGGATTTATCACCTTGATGTGCGGCGTGTTTCTGGTAAAAAGCTATCGTGCGGGAATAAAAATCGGGATGGACAAACAGGTATTGAAAAAAACAATTATGTCGAGTGCGACATTTACTTTATTGCCGTCTATCAGTATTTTGCTTGGAGTGATTGCATTGAGCGGAACTTTGGGCGTTCCATTTTCCTGGCTGCGTTTATCTGTAATCGGCGCGTTGCAGTATGAGTTAAATGTAGCAGAGATTGCGGCTCAGAGTGTTGGATTGTCGGGACTTCGTGTGGAAGAAATGAGCATGGGCGCATTTGTGACGATTGCTCTTGTTATGACGGTGGGTATTTTAGGCGGTGTGTTCTGCTGTATTTTCTTCCTGAAAAAATATCTGGGTAAAATTCAAAAGGCACCGAAAAAAGAATCATCTGGCAAACCGGGATTTGGTGCGCATGCCACAACTGCTATGTTTGTAGGACTTTGCGCTGCCTATATCGGTTCTTATATTGGAAAGGCGATTCCAAGAGCGGGCTCGGATATTATGCCGCTTTTTGTGGCGGCAATTGCGGCTGTCTGTATGGGGGTATTTGAATATCTGATTCAGAAAAAAGATAAGAAAGTTCTGGAAAACTTCAGCCTGGCAGCCAGTATGCTGATTGCAATGGCTGGTGCTGTTGTGATGCAGATGATGATGTAGGAGGTGTGCACATGCAGGAAAAAGAACAGTTTATGAAAGAATTTAATGATGGATTGCATCGTTTGGGAAGAATTACATTGGTGACTGCTGTGATTTTGCTGATTGCCGTTCCGTTTGTGATTGGTGGAATGCATGGTGTGACACCGGATCTGGCAGGCTTTTTGAGCGGGTTTGCGAAAGTTGGAATGATTTACATTCCGGTAGCGATTGTAGAATTTCTGGTTTATACACCGATGCTTGGCGTAGCAGGAAGTTACCTTTCTTTTATCACAGGAAATGTAACCAATATGAAAATTCCGTGCGTGATGAATGCGCAGGATATTGCGGGTACAAAACCGGGAACAGTAGAACATGAAATCGTAGCGACGATCAGTGTTGCAACCAGTGCAATTGTGACTACGTTAGTTATCGTAGTAGGCGTTATTTTGCTGGTTCCTTTGCAGCCGGTACTGCAAAATGAAATCCTGCTTCCGGCATTTAACAATGTAGTACCTGCGCTGTTTGGGGCACTGGGCTTAAAATATTTTGCAAAAAGTCCGAAGATTGCCTGTGTTCCAGTACTTTTGATGAGCGTGTTATGTATCGCAGTACCGGCGGCTATCAGTCAGACAAGTCTGTTGCTGATTCCAAGCGGCGGGCTCGCATTGGCGATTGGATTTTATTTATTTAAAAAGGACAAGTTATAGGAGGCAGATATGGGTATTGTATTAGGAATTTTGGGTATTGTGATATTGCTGATTGCTGTACTGGTGATTCGTACCTGTATGGTGAAACCGACACCGGCAAAAACAGCCACTGCACCTTTGGAAACAGGAGAGCGTGCGGAAAAATATGGAAAAGAACTGGCGAAAATGGTACAAAAAGAAACGGTTTCCAGCCGCTTTGAACCGGACAGAAGCAAGTTTTATGAATTTCACGAAGTATTGGAAGAATTATTTCCACTGGTACACGAAACTTGTGAGAAAAAAGTCTTTAACGGCAGTTTATTATTTAAATGGACAGGAAAATCTTCCGAAAATCCAATCATGCTGATGAGCCATCATGATGTGGTGGAAGCCAATGGAACCTGGGAACACGAGCCATTCAGCGGCGATATTGATGAAAAAGGTCGCGTTTGGGGACGTGGAACGGTAGATACCAAAGCCAGCCTGTTTTGTATTTTTAAGGCAGTGGAAGAATTGATCAAAGAAGGCTTTCAGCCAGCCTGTGATGTGTATATTTCCAGCAGTTGTACCGAAGAATGGAGCGGAGAAGGTGCACCGCTGATCTGTGAATATTTCAAACAAGAAGGAATTCATCTTTCCATGCTTTTGGATGAAGGCGGTATGATCATCGAAGAACCGATCGCCGGTGTAAAAGGAATCTACGGTATGGTCGGGATTGTGGAAAAAGGATACGGCGATGTGAAATTTATCGCCCGCGGCAAAGGCGGTCATGCCAGTGCACCGGGAAAAAATACACCGTTGGTACGTCTTGGAAAATTCATGGCGGATATTGAAAAGAAAAATCCATTCAAGGCGCAGCTTACCCCTGTGGTAAAAGAAATGTTCCGTCGTCTGGCACCAAATATGGATTTTGGAATGAAACTGATTTTCACGAATATCGGCGTATTTCAGCCATTGCTTTTGAAAGTGCTTCCAATCATCAGTTCGGCGGCAGGTGCTATGCTTCGTACTACCTTAGCTTTTACAATGGCAAAAGGAGCAGATGGTCTGAATGTACTTCCACAGGAAGCCTACGTAACTGGAAATATGCGTTTTATTCAGCATCAGCCAAATAAAGAAAGTCTGGAATGTGTGAAACAGATTGCAGACAAGTATGATCTGGATATGGAAGTGATCGTGTCAGAAGAACCTTGTCCAATCGTAGATTATAAAGGGGATGCATTTAAGCTGATTGAAGAAGTGGCTGGTGAAGTGTATCCGGGAATCGGCATTTGCCCATACGTCATGACGGGTGGAACTGATGCAAAATTCTACAGTGATATTTGTGAAAATGGTATTCGTTTTGCACCGCTGTATATTGATGGGCAGCAGTATGGAAGCATCCATGGATTAAATGAAAATATTTATCAGGGAGCGTTGCCAAAAGGAGTAGATTTTTATAAAACAGTGATTCGCAAGACAAAATAATATCCATTTAGAAAAAAGATATTATTAAGTATACAAAAAGAAAGGAATTGTGAAATATGGCAGAAATGACCGGATATAACAAAGAATATGAAGAACCAGTGGTTGCTGCCACAGAAAAAGAAACTGACAAAAAATGTCCTGCCTGTGGCGGAGTCATGGATTATAATCCGCAAAATGGAAAATTAAAATGTCCGTATTGTGACACAGAAGTGGAAATTGAAGTCGAAAATAAAGCATTTGTTGCGAAAGAAATGGATTTTGACAGTGTGGAAGATGGAGGAAGCTGTGACTGGGGAACAGCGACCAAGGTAATCACCTGTAAGGCATGTGGTGCACAGACCATATACGATGTGAATCAGATTGCAAATTCCTGTCCATATTGTGGTTCTAATCAGGTAATGGAAGAAACACAGACCAAAATTCTTGCGCCAAGTGGTGTCGTGTTATTTGAGGTTACTGCAAAAGAGGCTTCAGAACGGTTTAAAAAATGGATCGGACGCAAATTTTTCTGTCCGAAACTGGCAAAGGACAGTGCAAAACCAAAGGCATTTAAGGGCATGTACATTCCGTTTTGGACCTTTGATGCACATACATACAGCCGATATACAGGTGAATTTGGGAAAGACAGGAGAGTAAAAGACCGGGAAGGAAAAGAACATATTCATACGGATTGGTATCACACCAGCGGTTCCTTAAGAGAGGTCTTTGATGATGTGCTTGTCTGTGCTTCCACCAAACAGGATGGTTATTTATTAAGTGGATTGGAGCCATTTCATACAGAAAAGGCTGTGGAATACAAACCGGAATATATGGCTGGTTTTATAGCAGAACGCTATACGATTCGTATGCGGGAATCCTGGGAAAGTGCAAAAGTAAAGATTCATAATATGTTGGTAAGAAAAGTAGAAGAAAAGATTGAAATCGAACATCATACTTGTAAAACGAGAAATATCAGAGTGCAGACCAAATTTTCTGACGAAACCTGTAAATATTTGCTGCTGCCAATCTGGATTTCTTCGTTTCAGTATAAAGGGAAGATATATCGCTTTATGATCAATGGACAAACTGGAAAGGTCAGCGGCGAGACACCGATTTCCTGGGTAAAAGTGGCAATCGTAGCCGTAGCTGTTCTTGTACTTTTCCTGCTGCTGTACTTTATGGGACAGGATCCTCATGAGCCGATGGGAATGGTACAGTTGCTGAACGATAGTTTTTTACTGTAAATCCAGTGGTAGTATGTTAAAATGTTTGATAGAGTATTGTACTATTTGATATGAGATAAAAATGTAGGAGGCAGATAAATGGGTATTTTAAAAGTTGGAATTCAGGCGGCAAAAAGTGTGCTGGCTGATCAATGGAGAGAATATTTTTATTGTCCATCGATGGAAGATGGGGTATTAGTGCGAAAAGGAATCAATCAGAGAGCGAAAAAAAGTTTCTTTTCCAAAGAGAGTGATAATATTATTTCTAACGGTTCTATTATTGCCATCAATGAAGGCCAGTGTATGATGATCGTAGATCAGGGAGCGATTGTGGAAGTGTGTGCAGAAGCGGGAGAATTTATGTATGATACTTCTTCTGAACCGAGTGTGTTTTACGGAGATTTACAGGAATCAGTAACAAAATCCTTTATGCAGTTTGGAAAACGTGTATCTATGGGAGGGATTGCCGGAAAAGACCAGAGAGTTTACTTTTTCAATACAAAAGAAATTATGGGAAATAAATATGGGACAGCAAACCCAGTTCCGTTCCGTGTAGTAGACCAGAATATTGGTCTGGACATTGATATTTCCATTCGTTGTCATGGGGAATATGCATATCGAATGATAGACCCAATTTTGTTTTATAAAAATGTTTGTGGAAATGTTAGTTACGAATTTACAAGAGATTCCATTGATTCTCAGTTAAAGAGTGAATTTTTGACTGCATTGCAGCCGGCATTTGCTAAAATTTCCTCTATGGGAATTCGTTACAGTGCACTGCCGGGACATACCCAGGAAATGGCAGATGCGTTAAATGAAGTCTTATCAGAAAAATGGGCTGGTCGATATGGTGTTGCCATCAGCTCTGTGGGAATCAATTCTGTCAAGGCGTCTGAAGAAGACGAACAGATGATCAAAGAACTGCAAAGAAACGCAGCTTTCAGAAATCCAACGATGGCAGCAGCGCATCTGGTTGGTGCACAGGCTCAGGCTATGCAGTCTGCAGCTGCCAATACATCAGCCGGTCCAATGATGGCATTTGCTGGAATGAACATGGCAGGTGGAGCAGGAGGCATGGATGTGCAGAATCTGTATGCGATGGGACAGCAACAGGCACAGCAGATGCAGCAGACTCAGCAGACACAGTGGAATCAGCAGGTTGGACAGCCACAGGTACAGCCTTCAAAGGGGGAAAACTGGACTTGTATCTGTGGAGAAACCGGAAATACCGGAAAATTCTGTTGTAACTGCGGCAATCCAAAACCACAGCCGCAGGCAGCGTCTTATTGGACCTGTTCCTGTGGAAATCAGAACAAAGGAAAATTCTGTTCCAACTGTGGACAGAAAAAACCAGCCGGAGTACCTCTGTACAAATGTGATAAATGTGGCTGGGAACCGGAAAATCCTGCAAAACCACCGAAGTTTTGCCCGGAATGTGGGGATATCTTTGATGATGGAGATATAACAAACTAAATTCTAAAATCTATGTACTTTCATGGGAGAGTGCATAGATTTTTTTATTGTAAATATGTGTTTGTTGGGATGGATTCTTCATGTAAGCATGTTGGGAGTGGAAAATGAATCCTTAACTTGTTTTTCAAGAAGTGGTATCTGGTCAAAAGCAAGCTGGAATACGAAAATGAATCAGCAACTTGCTTTGAATTAAAGTGCTGTTCACTAAAAACAAGTTGTAGACTCATTTTTCTTTTTCCGGATTGCTTTTGGCTAAGTGCCACATCTCGAAAAACAAGTTATAGACTCATTTTTCCATTTTTAGCTTGCTTTTGACCAAGTGCTACTTCTCGAAAAGCAAGTCATAGACTCATTTTTCCATTTTCAGCTTGCTTTTGGCTAAGTGCTACTTCTTGAAAAGCAAGTTATAGATTCATTTTTCATTTCCAGCTTGCTTTTGACCAGATACCACTTCTTGAAAAACAAGTTAAGGATTCATTTTCTAATCCCAACATGCTTACATGAAGAATCCACCCCCACAAACACAAATTCTCCTTGCAATATACCCCTAGGGGGTATATAATAAACGCAAGTGAGGTGAAAACTATGGAAGAAACCAAAGCATGCTGCTGTCAAAAAACAAAAGAGCGTTCCGAACAGGAATATAAGGATTTGTTGAATCGATTGAGCCGAATCGAAGGCCAGGTGCGCGGAATCAAAGGTATGGTTGAAAAAGATGCGTATTGTACCGATATCATTACGCAGGTGGCTGCTGTCAGAGCAGCATTGAACAGCTTTAATAAAGTTCTTTTGGAAAATCATATTAAAACCTGTGTGACCAGAGACATTCGGGAGGGAAAAGAAGAAACCGTAGATGAACTTTTGGTTACATTGCAAAAATTGATGAAATAGGAAGGTGAGAAAATGGAACAGTATACAGTTACGGGTATGAGCTGCGCAGCCTGCAGTGCCCGTGTGGAAAAAGCAGTTTCTGCGGTAGAGGGTGTAACCGCCTGCTCGGTAAGTCTGCTGACAAACTCCATGGGTGTTGAAGGGACGGCTTCATCGGATGCGATTATTCAAGCGGTAGAAAATGCCGGTTATGGGGCTGCTAAAAAGGGTATGCAAAAAAATGCGGAAAAACCAAACAGTACAACCATGCATGAGCAAGAAGATGCGTTAAGAGATAAAGAAACGCCTGTATTGAAAAGACGATTATTTACATCTCTTGGTTTTTTGATCGTTTTAATGTATTTTTCCATGGGACTTATGATGTGGGGCTGGCCGGTTCCGGAATTTTTTGCACATAATCATATGGCGATGGGATTGTTGCAGATGATTTTGGCTGCCATTGTCATGATTATCAATCAGAAATTTTTTGTCAACGGATTCAAAGGATTGCTTCACAAAGCGCCGAATATGGATACATTAGTGGCATTGGGGTCCAGTGCGGCATTTGTTTATAGTACGTATGCATTGTTTGCTATGTCAGATGCCTATGTAAAAGGAAATTCTGTGCTGGCAGAATCTTATATGCATGAATTTTATTTTGAATCTGCAGCCATGATACTAACGTTGATTACCGTAGGAAAAATGTTGGAAGCCCGTTCCAAAGGAAAAACAACAGATGCATTGAAAAGTCTGATGAAATTGGCACCAAAGACGGCAGTGATTCTCAAAAACGGTGAGGAAACAGAAGTTTCTATTGATCAGGTTCAAAAGGGAGATATTTTTGTCGTACGACCAGGTGAAAATATATCGGTGGATGGTATTGTGGTGGAAGGGCACAGCGCAGTCAATGAAGCTTCCCTCACGGGAGAAAGTATTCCGGTAGATAAAGCAGTGGGAGATAAAGTTTCTGCGGCAACATTGAACCAATCAGGGTATATCCGTTGCGAAGCTACGCGTGTTGGTGAAGATACCACATTATCACAGATTATTCAGATGGTAAGTGATGCGGCTGCCACAAAAGCTCCAATTGCAAAAGTTGCAGATACCGTTTCTGGCGTATTTGTGCCAGTAGTTATTTCCATTGCGGTTGTAACAAGTATCATTTGGCTGCTCCTTGGAGAATCGGTGGGATTTGCTCTTGCCAGAGGAATTTCCGTATTGGTGATCAGCTGTCCATGTGCACTGGGGCTTGCAACACCGGTAGCGATTATGGTTGGAAATGGTGTGGGTGCGAAAAATGGTATCATGTTCAAAACGGCTGTTTCCTTGGAACAGACCGGAAAAATGGAAATCGTGGCATTAGACAAAACAGGTACGATTACTACAGGAGAACCGAAAGTAACAGATGTATTGCCAATGAAAAATCAAACAGAAGAATTGTTGAAATTGGCGTATACATTGGAAAGAAAGAGTGAACATCCACTGGCGAGAGCGATTGTAGCTTATGGAAAAGAAAAAAATATCCAGGAAATGCAGATTTCCGATTTTCAGGTACTTCCAGGAAATGGATTGACCGGAATCGTGGAAGGAAAAACAGCATTTGCAGGAAATGAACGGTTTGTCAGTCAGAAAACAATGATTTCAACCGATTGGAAATTAAAAGCAGAAGCATTGGCCGAAGAAGGAAAAACACCACTGTTTTTTGTGGCAGATGGAACATTACAGGGAATCATTGCTGTGGCAGATACGATGAAAAAAGAAAGTCCTCAGGCAATCAAAGAACTGCAGAATATGGGAATTCACGTGGTTATGCTTACCGGTGACAACGAAAAAACAGCAAAAGCAATCGGAAAACAGGCTGGGGTCGATGAAGTGATTGCAGGCGTGCTTCCGGATGGAAAAGAAAACGTGATCCGCAAACTGCAGAAAAAAGGAAAAGTTGCCATGGTAGGTGATGGAATTAACGATGCACCGGCTCTTACAAGAGCAGATATGGGAATTGCCATTGGTGCGGGAACAGATATTGCAATTGATGCAGCAGATGTGGTATTAATGAAGAGTAAACTTACGGATGTACCAGCTGCAATTCGTTTGAGTCGTGCAACCTTAAGAAATATCCATCAGAATCTGTTCTGGGCATTTTTCTATAATATGATAGGAATTCCTCTGGCAGCAGGAATGTGGATTCCTCTGACCGGATGGGAGATGAACCCGATGTTTGGAGCGGCAGCGATGAGTTTATCCAGCTTCTGTGTAGTAAGCAATGCATTGCGACTGAACCTGTTATCGATTCACGATGCAGGAAAAGATAAAAAAATCAAAATTAAAAAGAAAGAAGAGGAAAAATCAATGACAAAAACAATGAAAATCGAAGGTATGATGTGTGGACATTGCTCAGGAAGAGTAAAAAAAGTTCTGGAAGCTCTTCCAGAAGTAGCAAGTGCTGATGTAAGCCATGAAACAGGAACAGCTGTTGTAGAACTGGCTGCTGAAATTTCCAACGAAGCGCTGAAAAAAGTTGTGGAAGATCAGGAATATAAAGTGCTGGATATTCAGTAATTTTTGATTTTTTAAGAGAAAATAAGAGGGAACCGACAGTATATATGTTGGTTCTCTTTTTGTTTCATAGAAATTTAGAAAATTATCAATTTGTAAATACGTCTAATGTTGTTATTTTAAGTGCAAAAATATCGTAAAATAGCGAAAAATATCTCAATATAGTTTTTTATGTGGAACGAATCTTCTTGCCATGGAATCAGATAAAATCTATAATAAAAATATCATTTGGAACACAGGAAAAATCTGTGAAGGGGGCCCACAGATTCCAAACGACACTAAGTGATACTGTTGAATGGAGGAGTGAAAAAATGGGAAAATTGAATATTGCGATAGCAGATGACAATGAGCGCATGGTGAATCTATTAGGAACGCTGATTCAGAGTGATAATGAATTGGAATTGGTGGGACAGGCAGATAACGGAAAAGACATTTACGACATCATAAAAGAAAAAGAACCAGATGTTGTGCTGCTTGATATTATCATGCCGAAAGTGGACGGTCTGACAGTCATGGAAAAGGTGAATCAGGATCATACGATGAAGAAACATCCTGCATTTATCGTGATTTCGGCAGTTGGACAGGAACAAATTACGGAAAATGCTTTTAATTTGGGTGCGTGCTATTACATAATGAAACCGTTTGATAACGATATGATCATCAATCGAATCAAGCATTTCAAAACAAATGAACAGGAAAGAAATCGTGAAATCCGAAAAATAGGACATCGTGAAAAAACTCAGGAAAACAAGAATCGTAATCTGGAAGTTGATGTAACTAATATAATTCATGAAATTGGTGTTCCTGCACATATCAAAGGATATCAGTATTTGCGGGACGCCATTTCCATGTCCGTGGAAGATATGGAAATGCTGAATTCTATCACAAAGGTTTTATATCCTACGATTGCGAAAAAACACCAAACCACACCAAGCAGAGTAGAACGCGCCATCCGTCATGCCATTGAAGTGGCATGGAGCCGTGGAAAGATGGATACCATTGATGCATTGTTTGGATATACGGTAAGTGTTGGGAAAGGGAAACCAACGAATTCAGAATTTATCGCTTTGATTGCGGACAAAATACGTTTGGAATATAAAAACAGCTAAAGAAAGTCCAGATTGTCCTTTCCTTTTTGGTAAAATTGCGCTATAATAGAATGAAATAAGTTCGTATTACCACAAAGGGAGGTTTACATCATGAAAAAGGTGTTATATGTTGCTGCTGAGTCAGTTCCATTTATTAAAACAGGAGGACTTGCAGACGTTGTTGGATCATTGCCAAAATGTTTTCCAAAAGATACTTATGATATTCGCGTAGTTATTCCAAAATACGCATGTATCAAACCACAGTTCAAAGAAAAACTGAATTATGTTACGAATTTCTACATCGATTTACATTGCAGAAAACAGTATGTTGGTATTTTTGAATACGAATTAGACGGTGTTACATTCTATTTCATTGATAATGAAGAACACTTTAATGTACAGAAACCATACATTGGTATGCCAGACGATTTGGAAAAATTTGCATTCTTCTCCAAAGCAGCTTTGGAAATGCTTCCAGTGATTGATTTCAGACCAGACGTTATCCATTGCCATGACTGGCAGACAGGTCTTCTTCCAGTATATCTGAAAGAATACTTCTCTCCAAACGAATTCTATCGTGGAATCAAACCCGTTATGACAATTCATAACCTGAAATTCCAGGGGATCTGGAACATCGAAACGATCAAAACCCTGTCAGGACTTGCTGGACATCTGTTCACATCTGACAAGCTGGAATTCAACAATGCAGCAAACTACTTAAAAGGTGGTCTGGTATACGCAGATGCTATCACTACAGTTAGTGATGCGTATGCAGAAGAAATCAAAACAGCATTCTATGGAGAAGGTCTGGATGGATTGATGCGTGCTCGTAGTGCAAGTCTGCGTGGTATCGTAAACGGTATCGACTATGATGATTACAACTCCGCTACAGATACTATGATTGCTTATCCATACAGCGCTGAAGATGTTCACGAAATGAAAGTGAAAAACAAACTGGCACTGCAGGAAGAACTTGGTCTGGAAGTAAATCCGGATGTTATGATGCTCGGTGTTGTTTCCCGTCTGACAGATCAGAAAGGTTTTGACCTGATTGATTACGTTATGGATGAACTTTGCCAGGACGATGTTCAGATTGTTGTGCTTGGTACAGGTGAAGAAAAATACGAAAACATGTTCCGTCATTTTGCTTGGAAATATGACAAGAAAATGGCTGCATGCATTTATTATTCAGATCCAATGTCTCACAAAATTTATGCATCCTGTGATGCATTCCTGATGCCATCCTTATTCGAACCATGCGGATTGAGCCAGTTGATGAGCCTTCGTTATGGTACACTTCCAATCGTACGTGAAACAGGTGGTCTGAAAGATACTGTTCAGCCATACAACGAATACGAAGGAACAGGAACAGGATTCAGCTTCACAAATTATAATGCACATGAAATGCTGGGAACAATCCGTTATGCAGAAAATGTATATTATAAGAGCAAAGAAGAATGGGATGCTATGATTGATCGTGCAATGGCTAAAGACTTCTCTTGGGGAAGTTCTGCAAAACAGTACGAAGCTATGTACGATGAATTGATTGGAGAATAATTCCATTACTGTGCAGTAAATAATTGAAAATGATACAGCCGTCATTCTGAAAAAGGATGTCGGCTGTTTTATATTGATTCCTAACATTTCTGGCGTTCATTTGCTTTTCGATGATTTTTCCATTAAATTTAAGTTGACAAGAAAAGAAATGTGTATTACTATGTAAAAAGAAACGAACATAAGTTCGTGTTTTCGTAAAGGAGATAAGTATGGGTAAAGATGATAAATTAAAAGCGTTAGACGCTGCGTTAGGACAGATTGAAAAACAGTTCGGAAAAGGCTCCGTTATGAAACTGGGCGATTCCGGTAAAGATATTAATATACAGACAGTACCTACAGGTTCTTTGAGTTTGGACATTGCATTAGGTCTTGGTGGAGTTCCTCGCGGACGTATTATTGAAATCTATGGACCTGAATCCAGTGGTAAGACAACCGTAGCCTTACATATGGTTGCAGAAGTACAGAAAAGAGGCGGAATTGCAGGATTTATCGATGCAGAACATGCATTAGATCCTGTATATGCAAAGAATATTGGTGTTGATATTGATGAATTGTATATTTCTCAGCCAGATAATGGAGAACAGGCTCTTGAGATTACAGAGACTATGGTGCGTTCTGGTGCTATTGACATTATCATCGTTGACTCCGTAGCGGCATTAGTTCCAAAGGCAGAGATTGAAGGCGATATGGGTGATTCTCATATGGGTCTGCAGGCAAGGCTGATGTCTCAGGCGCTCAGAAAATTGACAGCGGTAGTGAGCAAATCTAATTGTATCGTAATCTTTATTAACCAGCTTCGTGAAAAAATCGGTGTAATGTTCGGAAACCCAGAAACAACAACAGGTGGTAGAGCACTGAAGTTCTATGCTTCTGTACGTATGGATGTAAGAAAAACAGAATCCTTAAAACAGGCAGGAGAAGTAATCGGAAGCCGTACCAGAATCAAAGTTGTAAAGAACAAAGTTGCACCTCCTTTCAAAGAAGCAGAATTTGATATCATGTTTGGTAAAGGAATTTCCAAAGAAAGCGATATTTTGGATCTGGCAGTAAATCTTGGTATTGTACAAAAGAGTGGTGCATGGTTCGCATATAACAACGCTAAAATCGGTCAGGGTCGTGAAAATGCAAAGACATTCCTGAAAGAAAATCCACAGGCAGCTTATGAAATCGAACAGAAAGTAAGACAGCATTATGGATTGGAATGTGACTTGAAAGAAAGTGCACCAGCAGTAGAAGTGGAAACTACAGAAGAATAATATAGAGAAAATATATGATCATAACGGAAATTGTCCCAGTGACAAAACAAAAGTATCGTATTGTAACAGACGAACAGCTTGCCTTTGTATTATACAAAGGCGAGCTTTCTCATTATCATTTGCATCAGGATGAGGAGATAAGAGAAGAAGTTTTTCGTGAAATCATGCAGACATTGACAAAAAGAGCCAAGCTGCGTGCCATGCATCTTTTGACAAAAAAAGATTACACCGTTGCTGAATTGTATAAGAAACTGATGGATGGTGAATATACACAGGATGCGGTTGAAGAGGCGGTAGCCTATGTCAAATCTTACCATTATCTGGACGATGAGCGGTATGTACAGAATTATATCCGATATCAGTCTGGTAAGAAAAGCAGACGTCAGATTCAGTTTGAACTGGAACGAAAAGGCATATCTAGAGACATCATTGAGAGATACCAGCAGGATTCAGAAGATGAAAAAATGAATGAAATCGAGTTGATCAGAAGTCTTTTGGAAAAGCGATGCAAATCCCCGAAAGCTGCCGATGAAAAAGAAAAAAGCAAACATTATATGTATCTTGCACGAAAGGGATTTCGCAGCAGTGATATTATGCAGGTGTTTCATGAGTTTTTTTGAGCGTTTTTCATAAAGAATACGGTATTAAGTTGACAAATTCGTGAAAACATTATAAAATTAAATAGTTGTAAAAGTACAATGAAAACTAAATAAGGAGGTGCTCCTGTGGCAAATGCAATGTATTTTGTAATTGCACTTGTTGCTGTAGCCGTCACGCTGCTCATTGCGATTCCAGTAACATGGAAACTCGCTGTGGCCAATAAAGTTAAGCAGGATGCTGAAGTAATTGGAACTGCAGAAGAAAAAGCAAGAAGTATTATAGATGAAGCTTTGAAAACAGCGGAAACTAAAAAACGTGAAGCGCTTCTGGAAGCGAAAGAGGAATCTTTGAAGACAAAAAATGAGTTAGAAAAAGAAACCAAAGAAAGAAGAAGCGAACTGCAAAAATACGAAAAGCGTGTATTGGCGAAGGAAGAATCTGTGGATCGTAAATCAGATGCGATTGAAAGACGTGAAGCAGAATATACAGCAAAAGAAGCAGAACTTAGAAAGAAAGAAAAAAAAGTTGACGAATTACTTGACCAGGGAGTACAGGAACTTGAGAGAATCTCAGGTCTTACCTCCGAACAGGCAAAAGAGTATCTTTTAAAATCTGTTGAAGACGAAGTAAAAATTGATACGGCAAAACTTTACAAAGAATTAGAAACAAAAGCAAAAGAAGATGCTGCGAAAAAGGCAAGAGAATATGTGGTAACTGCAATTCAGAAATGTGCAGTGGATCATGTATCTGAAACAACAATTTCTGTTGTTCAGCTTCCTAGTGATGAGATGAAAGGTCGAATCATTGGTCGTGAAGGACGTAATATTCGTACATTGGAAACATTGACAGGTGTAGATCTGATTATTGATGATACACCGGAAGCAGTTGTTTTGTCTGGCTTTGATCCTATTCGTAGAGAAGTTGCAAGAATCGCATTGGAAAAATTAATTGTGGATGGTCGAATTCATCCGGCACGTATCGAAGAAATGGTGGAAAAAGCTCAGAAAGAAGTAGAAACCATGATTCGTGAAGAAGGTGAAAATGCTGCTCTTGAAGTAGGTGTACATGGAATTCATCCAGAATTGATTAAATTGTTAGGCCGTATGAAGTTCCGTTCCAGTTATGGACAGAATGCATTGAAACATTCCATCGAAGTTGCACAGTTATCCGGACTGTTGGCAGCAGAAGTAGGTGTTGATGTTCGTATGGCAAAACGTGCTGGTTTGTTGCATGACATTGGTAAATCTATTGACCATGAAGTGGAAGGTTCCCATATCCAGATTGGTGTGAATTTGTGTAGAAAATACAAAGAATCTCCACTGGTTGTCAACGCTGTGGAAGCACATCATGGCGATGTAGAGCCAGAATCTCTGATTGCATGTCTGGTACAGGCAGCAGATGCAATTTCAGCAGCAAGACCTGGAGCAAGAAGAGAAACATTAGAAACATATACAAACAGATTGAAACAGTTAGAAGATATCACAAACTCTTTCAAAGGAGTTGACAAATCATTTGCTATTCAGGCAGGACGCGAGGTTCGTATCATGGTATTACCAGAACATGTAAATGATTCGGACATGGTATTACTTGCAAGAGATATTTCAAAACAGATTGAAGCTGAACTGGAATATCCTGGACAGATAAAAGTCAATGTAATCAGAGAAAGCAGAGTAATCGACTACGCAAAATAGTCATTGCATTTTCTCAAAAGTTCAACAATAGGGCGGGGATTATTTAATCCCCGCTTTTTATTACAAAATATTTGGAAGAATGTGATGCACATGGAAGGAAAAATGTGTATCATATAGGTGAGTTTATAATAGTGGCAGGTGTTATATGAAAGACAATAGTATGATTCGATCCTACAATTTGAAAAAGGAAGGTTTGGCTAAAAAGGGGAAATTTACTGCTGTTTTTTTGACAGATTTACATATAAGAAAAGAGGATGCTTCCTTAGAAAAGATTGAGAAAAAAATAGAATCCCTGCATCCGGATCTGGTTTTAGTTGGTGGAGATGTGGTTGTGGCAAAGCCGGGACAAAATACGGAGTATGCCATTGCATTTATGAAACGGATTTCTGAAAAATACAATGTTGTTTATGCAAACGGAAATCATGAACAACGTATGACCGAATGTACAGATGTATATGGAACGATGGGAGCAGACTATGATCGGGCAATAGCCGATGTGAAAGTGACAAGATTGATAAATCAAAGACTGGATTTGGAAATCCGAGGTATACCGATTACGATTTATGGGCATCAGCCGGATCGGAGATTCTTTGATAAAGGCAAATTTCCTCATGGTATGGAAGATGATTTGCAAGATAGATTTCAGAAACCGGATGAAAAGCGATTTACGATTTTGCTTTCTCATAATCCAAGATATGAAAAGGAGTATTTATCCTGGGGGGCTGATTTGACTTTGTCTGGGCATTATCATGGCGGTGTGGTACTGTTAAATTCCAGACGTGGATTGATTACTCCTGATTTCCGATTGTTCTCATCCCAATGTTGCGGAATACGAGAGGCAAATGGGAAAAAAATGATTATCAGTGCGGGAGTTGGAGAACATACCGTACCGATTCGTGTGCATAATCCAAAAGAAATAACGTATATTTCCGTGGAATGTTCTTGAAATATAAACAGCCAGCCTGTACAATGATACATTGATGTGAGGTGCCACAGATGAGTGAAGAGCTTCGAATGTGGTGATTTTTCAGTGATATATGAAGTTTGATATGACAAGAAATGGAGAAAAACATGGGGATTCCTGTAAAGTTACAAGTTTTTGAAGGACCATTGGATCTGTTATTGCATCTGATTGATAAAAATAAAATTGATATTTATGATATTCCGATTGTAGAAATTACAGAACAGTATATGGAATATATTCGGCAAATGCAGCAGGAAGATTTGAATATTGTCAGTGAATTCATGGTTATGGCGGCTACGTTGCTGGATATAAAGTGCAAGATGCTGCTTCCGAAAGAAATCAACGAAGAAGGCGAAGAAGAAGACCCAAGAGAAGAATTGGTGCAGCAGCTGCTGGAATATAAAATGTATAAATATATGTCTTATGAATTGCGTGATAAGATGGCAGATGCGTCTCGATGTGTGTATAAGCAGGAAACCATGCCAAAGGAAGTGTTGGAGTATCGTCCCCCTGTTGATGTAAAAGAACTTTTGGGGGATCTGACACTGGCAAAGCTTCAGGAAATATATCGTTCTATCATACGCAAACAGGAAAATAAATTAGACCCGATCAGAAGTAAATTTGGAAAAATCGAAAAAGAAGAAGTGAGTTTGGAAGAAAAATCGGCGGAATTAAAAAATTATGCGATGCAGCATAAAACATTTTCATTTCGGGGAGTATTGGAAAAACAGGCAAGTAAGGTACAGGTTATTGTTACGTTTTTGTCAATTTTGGAACTGATGAAAATGGGGTTTATTCAGATTTCACAGGAGCATTTGTTTGATGATATACAAATTACTTCTATTATATATGGAAAAACGGAAGAAGAAATAGCAACGTATCAGCAGGAAAAAGAAAGTGAAGGAGCAGTAGGATGAAAAAAATAGAGGCTGCCATAGAAGCGATTTTGTTTTCAGCGGGAGAGTCTGTAGAAGCATCGAGAATTGCAAAAGCAATTGGTCACGATGTGCATACGACAGAAAAAATTATTCGAAATATGATGCTGAAATATCAGGAAGAAGATCGCGGAATCAAAATCATAGAATTGAACGGTGCGTTTCAGTTATGTACGAAACAGGAATATTATGAATACCTGGTGGAAATTGCATTACAACCAAAAAAGGCAACTTTAACAGAAGTTATGTTAGAGACATTATCAATCATTGCATATAAGCAACCGGTAACCAAAACGGAAATCGAAAAAATTCGTGGTGTAAAATGTGACCATGCGATCAACAAACTGGTAGAGTACAATTTAGTGCAGGAACTGGGAAGATTAGACGCGCCGGGTCGTCCGATTTTGTTTGGAACCACAGAAGAATTTTTGCGCAACTTTGGCGTGGAATCCACAGAAGATCTGCCGGTGATCAATCCTGTAAAGTTGGAAGATTTTAAGGCAGAGGCAGAAGAAGAAATCCAGTTAAGATTAAACGTATAAAAGAGTTCTGTATGGAAATGTTTCTTCATATACTATCTATACCAAGATAAAAAGGGAGGATACGAATATGAAGAAAAAATGGTTGAGTTTACTGCTTGTCATATGTTTATTGCTCTATATTCCCCATGAATGCAGAGCAACGGAAATAAAAGATTCAGAATTATATGCACGTTCGGCATGTCTGCTTGATGCGGATTCCGGACGTGTTTTGTATAACAAGAATGCGTATGAACAAATGCCTATGGCGAGTACGACAAAAATCATGACGTGTATTCTGGCATTGGAATTGGCACATTTGGACGATGTAGTGACTGTATCGGCGAATGCCGTAAGTCAGCCGCCTGTCAAAATGAATGCGCAGGAGGGGGAACAATTTCTGCTGAGTGATTTGTTGTATGCGCTGATGTTGAATTCATACAATGATGTAGCAGTCATGGTCGCAGAACATGTAGGAGGTTCTGTAGAAGCCTTTGCTGAGAAAATGAATCTAAAAGCAAGGGAATTAGGGTGTGAAGATACATATTTTATTACTCCAAGTGGATTGGATGCACAGGATGCTTACGGACAGCATAGTACAACGGCTGTGGATTTGGCAAAAATCATGAAATATTGTATTACGGAGTCCCCACAAAAAGAATTGTTTCTGGAAATTACAAGAATGCCATCGTACACATTTTGGAATCAAAGTCAGACCCAAAGTTATAATTGTACCAACCACAATTCGTTTTTAACAATGATGGATGGAGCGCTGACAGGGAAAACAGGATTTACTTCTCAGGCAGGGTATTGCTATGTGGGGGCACTGGAATGGGAAGGGAAAACATTTGTAGTTTCTCTTTTGGCATGTGGTTGGCCGAATAACAAAGGATATAAATGGTCAGATACAAAAAAACTGATGCTTTATGGATTGCGTAACTATGAATACGAAGATGTTTTTAAACATGAAGAACTGGAACTTGTAGAGGTTGAAAATGGAATCTGTGATGATACACAGATTGGTCAATGCGCGGAAGTGGAAGTTGTTTATGGTATTGATCAGGAAGATATTACCTACGATGTACTGTTAAAGCAGGATGAGGAAGTGGAAGTTGTGTATCAAATACCGGATTCCATTGAAGCACCAGTGCTTAAAGGACAGCAGATTGGAACGGTGCAGTATTTTTTAAATGG
This sequence comes from Ruminococcus sp., assembly GCA_036308845.1. Classification (GTDB taxonomy): domain Bacteria; phylum Bacillota; class Clostridia; order Lachnospirales; family Lachnospiraceae; genus Oliverpabstia. Next base: position 3,603 of record JAXJUX010000261.1, on the reverse strand, counting down.
TGAATTGCTGCGGGAATATCCGGTATACGCTAAAAATGAAGTGAAAGAACGGGATTATTTTTGGTGCCTGGAAAAAATAAAAGAAGCATATCAGGTGTAGGATATATTGTAGGGTTTATGTAAGAATTAAGTCCTTGTGTTTTGTAATAAATCGTTATATACTGTTTATAAATAATGTCACAGTCCAGTTAATGTTGGACAATTTTGAATTATTTTACAGATATTTGCAAAAAAACTACGAATATATTTGTTTTTTGACAGATTAGAATGGAGGAAACACATGTTTTGTTTGAAGTGTGGAAGTGAACTTCTGGAAGGCGAAAGATTTTGTTCTAACTGTGGAGCGCCAGTAGAGCAGACAGAGCCAGAAAAGAACTATTCCGATGAAGAACCTGCCAAACCGCCTGTGACACCAAGAAAAAAACGTAATTACGAAGAAGAATGGGCAAAACAGGAAAAGAAAGAAAAAACGATTTTCTTTGTTTTGGGTGCCGTAATTATTATTCTGGTGGTTGCGATTGTAATGGGTGTGGTTTCACTGATGAGTGAACAGACAAAAAACAACGATGCAGCAGTTTCAAAATTAAATGAAGAAATGAAAGCAGAGATGGCGCAGAGTCAGAGTGCAACAGCGAGTGAGTTGCTGGAGAATGAAGAGTCACAGGAAACAACTATTACGCCAACGGCAACACCAACACCAACGGAAGAGCCTACCCCGACGCCAACAGAAGAACCGACCCCAACAGCGACACCAACGCCAACGGCAACACCGACCCCAACAGCGACACCAACGCCTACCCCAACTCCTACACCAGAACCAACTCCTGCAAAAAGCAGCAGTTATATGATTGCTGACAGTAATACACGTTATCTGACAAATGCAGATTTGAGTTCTTTGAGCGAATGGGAAATCAGGATTGCGAGAAATGAAATTTTCGCCCGTCACGGACGTATTTTTACTTCCAAAGATCTGGCAGAATATTTCAATGGAAAGAGTTGGTATAATCCAACGATTCCGGCAGATCAGTTTTCGGATTCGTATTTAACTACAATTGAAAAAGAAAATCTGGAAACGATTATGAAGTATGAACGTACACATGGTATGAATAATCAGTAAAGTTGAAAAGACATCATCTGAAAAGGTGGTGTCTTTTCCTATTTGTACAAATAAAATACCCTTTTGCACAAATGTGTAAAAGGGTATTAACAAGCAAATTTAGGCCCGTATGGAGAAATGTTTTTTCTCATGGATAAATTTAGAATATCTATAAAATATTGTCATATTTTTGACAAAACCTATTGAAAAATGGCGTAAAAAATAGTAGAATACAATCGGCTGAAATTTGTTTTCACATTATTTTTTATAGAAAAATGGAGGGCTGAAAAATGAGCAATACAGCACAAAGCGCAGCAAGTACAAGAATTGCTTCTTTGCTTGATGCAAACAGTTTTGTTGAAATCGGTGGACAGATTACTGCAAGAAATACAGATTTCAACTTATCTGCAACAGAAACACCATCTGACGGTGTAATCACTGGTTATGGTGTAATCGATGGCAATCTGGTATACGTTTACAGCCAGGATGCTTCTGTACTGAATGGTACAATTGGTGAAATGCATGCTAAAAAGATTGCAAGACTGTATGATTTCGCACTGAAAACAGGTGCTCCAGTAATTGGTCTGGTTGATTGTGCAGGTCTTCGTCTGCAGGAAGCGACAGATGCACTGAATGGTTTCGGTGAAATCTATATGCAGCAGACAAAAGCAAGCGGTGTAGTTCCACAGATCACAGCTATCTTTGGAACATGTGGTGGTGGAATGGCATTAGTTCCAGCATTGACAGATTTCACTTTCATGGAAGACAAAAAAGGTAAACTGTTTGTGAATTCTCCAAATGCACTTGCAGGAAACGAAGTTTCCAAATGCAACACAGCATCTGCTGAATTCCAGGGACAGGAAGCTGGTCTGGTAGATTTCGCAGGAAGCGAAGCTGATGTTTTAGCACAGGTTCGTGCACTGGTTTCCATGCTGCCGGCAAACAACGAAGATGATATGTCTTATGACACATGTACAGATGATCTGAACAGAGTATGCAAAGATCTGGCTAACTGTGCAGGTGACACATCCATCGCTTTATCTCAGATCAGTGATAACAACGTATTCTTCGAAGTAAAAGCTGAATACGCAAAAGATATGGTATGTGGATTTATCAAATTAAACGGAACAACTGTTGGTGCTGTAGCTAACAGATGTGAAATTTATGATGCAGAAGGTAATCTGGTAGAATCTATGGAACCAGTTCTTTCTACAAGAGGTGCAAGAAAAGCTGCTGAATTCGTTAACTTCTGTGACGCTTTCAACATCCCAGTACTGACACTGACAAACGTAACAGGCTTCAAAGCAACAAAATGTTCTGAAGCACACATTGCAAAAGCAACAGCAGAACTTACATATGCATTCGCTAACGCTACAGTACCAAAAGTAAACGTAGTAGTTGGAAAAGCTTACGGAAGTGCTTATCTGGCAATGAACAGCAAATCTATCGGAGCTGATATGGTATACGCTTGGCCAACAGCAGAAATCGGAATGATGGATGCTAAACTGGCAGCTAAAATTATGTACGCTGATTCCGATATGGCAACAATCAACGAGAAAGCAGCTGAATATGCAACATTACAGTCCAGCGTTTTATCTGCAGCAAGAAGAGGATATGTTGATACAATCATCGAAGCTGAAGATACAAGAAAATATGTAATCGGTGCGTTCGAAATGCTCTATACAAAGAGAGAGGATCGTCCAAGCAAAAAACACGGAACAGTTTAATGAGGTGAGCATATGAAGCAGACATGGAAAAAAATTGCTAGTCTGATGCTGGTACTTATCTGTGCGATGTCCATGATGGCATGTGGAAATAACGAAGAAGAAGCTTATAAATTAATCACTGACGATATGGTTGAAAGCAGCAAATCAATTTCCACAACAGTAATCGAAGCGTTAGGAAGTTTCGATGAAGCTACTCTGGAAGAAAACAAAGCAAACAGAGATGACTTTACCAGATTATCAGTTATCGAATGGAGTGAAGAAACAGCAACACTTGGTGCTCTGGTTTCCACTGGTGAACCAGTTGCAGAAGTTGACATGGAAGAAGGACAGGTTACTGTAGTAGTTCCAGCTGTATTTGAAAACTCCGAAGGTCAGGTTTCTGTAGTATTTGATTACGACAAAGATTATGATCAGATGCTTCCTTCTTACATCACAGTAGCAGAAGCAGAAACATTCAAAGGAAACATGATGGGTGCAACCATTAACACAATCATGGGTGTTGGAACTGTATTCGCAGTATTGTTGTTCCTGGTATTCGTAATTTCCCTGTTCAAATATGTTGGTAAAATTGGTACTAAGAAAGAAGCACCAAAGGCAGCACCTGCAAAAGCAGCACCTGCACCAGCAGCACCAGTGGTTGAAGAAGAACTGGTTGATGATTTAGAATTAGTTGCAGTTATTGCAGCAGCAATTGCAGCAGCAGAAAATACATCCACAGATAGTTTTGTGGTTCGTTCTATTAGAAAAGTAAATAGAAGTAAATGGCAGAGAGCCTAATAT
>JAXJUX010000260.1:0-14548 GCA_036308845.1 Ruminococcus sp. | reverse complement strand
TCTGCATACTCCTCCTATTTAGATTGCTTCCTCTAAAATATTATCCTTGCATGGTGGAATCGTACTTTTCAAATTTAGCTTATCTTTTTCTAAATTGTTATTCTGATATACCTCTTAAACCGATACTTTTAAAAATTCAGTTTGCTTCCTTTTTCATATAAAAGAAGAAAAATCATGTATAAATTTATTATTGAGTCGCTAACTTGCTTTTTCTTATATACCATTTGAGGGAATTCATGTTGACCTGCTATCTTGTGAAAACCAGCTTGTTTCCCACTTTATCTGCTCCACATTTTACATACTATCATGACTTTATACATCTTTCAATTTGTTTTCAGCCCATTATCGTATTCAAAAAAACATGCCCCGTCAGAAACGGAGCATGTTTTTTATATCTTTATAAAATCCTATTCCCACTCGATTGTAGCTGGAGCTTTAGGGCTCAAGTCGTATAATACACGACATACGCCTGGTACTTCAGCCAGAATACGATCTGTGATTTTTTTCAGAATAGCCCAGTCAAGTTCTGGTACTGTTGCGGACATAGCGTCTACTGTGTTGACTGCACGGATGATTACTGGCCAGTCAAATACACGTTTTCCTTCACGAACACCTGTGGAACGGAAGTCTGGAACTACTGTAAAGAACTGCCAAATCTGAGATGTCAGTCCAGCTTTATCAAATTCTTCGCGCAGGATAGCATCGGATTCACGAAGGCTGTGCAAACGATCGCGAGTGATAGCACCTGTACAACGAACACCAAGTCCTGGTCCTGGGAATGGCTGACGATCAACCATAGAAGCTGGCAGACCCAGAGCTTTACCTACTACACGAACTTCGTCTTTGAACAACAGTTTAACTGGTTCTACCAGACCTGTGAACTGCATGTTTTCTGGAAGTCCTCCTACGTTGTGATGAGCTTTTACTCCATCACTTTCCAGAATGTCTGGATAAATTGTTCCCTGAGCTAACAGAGTAACATCTGTTAATTTTTTCGCTTCTTCTTCGAATACACGAACAAATTCTCCACCGATAATTTTACGTTTTGTTTCTGGATCAGCAACGCCTGCTAATTTGTCCAGGAAACGATCTGTAGCATTGATATAAATCAGGTTTGCATCCATCTGGTTACGGAAAACTTCGATAACCTGTTCGCTTTCACCTTTTCTCATCAAACCGTGGTTTACGTGTACGCATACCAACTGTTTGCCAATCGCTTTAATCAACAGTGCTGCAACAACGGAGCTGTCTACGCCACCGGAAAGAGCTAATAATACTTTCTGATCTCCAACCTGTTCACGAACTGCAGCGATCTGTTCTTCGATAAACTTTTCTGCAAGTTCAGGTGTTGTAATACGTTCCATAGAATCTGGTCTTTTGTTTGAATCCATTTTTTTCTCCTCCTGACGAAACTAAAAGTCTTCTCAACGTAATCATTATAACGAATTCTTTTTTGCAACACAATATTTTTCTTTTTCTGATACCCCACTGAAAAATAGAAATTATTGCCTTTTTTTCTCCCATTTTTCGTCAATTTAACTAAAATCTGGCATTTTCAGACTTCATAACCCATTTTTTACTCGCCATATTTCTCAATTTTTTTCATCAGAAATCGTGGTATTAACTAGACGAAAAAAACGGATTACGGTATCATAAACATAAGATTTATGTTTTTCAAAGGGGTGTGTTTATGTTAGCAGATATGAGAAAACGTATTATGGATTCCATCCATTATGGGGAATATTTTTTACATAATACATTGGTCGGACTTTTCAGTGGTATTTTTTGCGGATTAGCAGGGTGCGCATTTCTCGCAGTCACCAATAAATCCTATGCACTGAGTACCGAATTTCCATGGTCGATTTTTTTCCTTCCATTGGCCGGTTTATTAATTGTATTTCTATATCACAGAGCCGGTGTGTACAGAGACCGGGGAACCAATATGATTCTGGAATCGGTTCGTACACAGGAAGAAATCAAACTTCGTTCCGGTATTTTGATTTTTATTGCGACTGCGCTTACCCATCTTTGCGGCGGTTCCAGCGGACGCGAAGGCGCTTGTCTGCAAATTGGCGGCAGCGTAGGACAAACCATCGGACGCCTCCTTCACATGGACAAAGATGATATACGTATGGTTACTTTGTGTGGTATGAGCGGTTTGTTTACTGCACTTTTGGGAACTCCATTGACTGCAACAATTTTCAGTATGGAAGTCATTACTGTCGGTGTCTTTTACTACAACGGATTTATTCCATGTCTGATGTCTGCACTGGTTGTATATGCTATGAGAAATGCTTTTGGTTTCGCACCGGAAACTTTTGTAATAGAAGGAATTCCAGATTTTTCTTTCCTTCCTCTTTTACAGACGGTTGTTTTAGGTATCGGCTGCGCGCTGGTTTCTATTATATTTTGTTGTATCTTACATGCCGTTGCAAAATTTTTGCAAAAACGAATTCCAAATGCCTATCTTCGTATCGTAGTGGGCGGGATTCTGATCATTCTTCTTACTCTTTTGGTGGGAAACAGAGACTATAATGTTACAGGATTTCCGCTGGCACATCATGCGCTGGAAGGCCACGCCAACCCGGAAGCATTTTTATTAAAAATGATATTTACAGCAATTACCTTAGGCGCCGGATTTAAGGGCGGCGAAATTGTTCCTACTTTCTGTGTGGGCGCTACCTTTGGCAATGTCTTTGGCAGCCTTCTCGGACTTCCGGCGGGATTTTCCGCATCCCTCGGAATGATCGGATTGTTCTGTGGCGTTGTCAACTGCCCAATCACTTCCTTACTGCTGAGCATCGAAATGTTCGGAGCAGAAGGGTTGATTTATTATGGTATTATTTGTGGTATCTGCTATGTATTGTCCGGCTACTACAGCCTGTACAGCAGCCAGACAATTTTGTATTCAAAAATAAAACATTTATATGTAAATAAAAAAGCCGAATAAAAATTGGGCATCGAGAACGTCCACTCGATGCCCAATTCCTATCTATGTTGTTTGTCAATTATTCCTGAACCACTGGGAAATTTAAAATCACTTTAAACAAATCCCCATCAATTTCGATATCCATCATTCCATCCATATTTCTTACAAAACTGGACGCAATTGCCAATCCTAAACCATGACCTTCGGTACTTCGCGATTCGTCTCCCCTTACAAATCGTTCCATAATTTCTTCCGGAGCAAAATCCATTTCATAGGACGCAATATTTTTTATTTCTGTATAAATCCGATTGCTTTCCCTGCGAATATCCAGATAAATACGTGTTCCTTCCATCGAATATTTCAGCGCATTTTCCAAAAGATTCTGCACAACCCGGTACATTTTTTCATTGTCCCCTTTGAAAAGCAACGGTTCTTCCGGGAATTTCGTACGAATTTCTCTTCCGCTCTCCCGAATCGCATCTTCCATATCTCCCAATGTCTGTTCCAGAAGTTTTCGCATATCCAGCGTCTCAATCGTCAACAAATCCACCCCACTGGTAGCCTTTGACAATTCAAACAGATTCTGAATCATATCCTTCAATTTTTCCTGCTTTAAAGAAATGATTTCTACGTAATCCTTTGCTTCCGCACTCAATTCCTCTTTTTTCAAAAGGTCCGTGTATCCAATCATAGATGTCAGCGGAGTCTTCAGATCATGAGAAACATTCGTGATCAAATCCACCTTCATTTTCTCTGCCTGCACCTGTTTTTTGATGCTTACCCTCATGGCTGAATCGATATTTTTCAGCTGATGCGAAGCCTCAAATAAAATGGAATCCTCTGGAATTTCCATATCATCTGTGATTTCTTCCCCACTCGACATTTTTTCAATCTGATGTACCAGACAAGCCATTTCATGCAGCGTTTCTTTTGAAATACCACACCAATAGACAACCGCCAACAAACAAATACTGCACAGTAAAATAATGCCTCCCCAGACAGCGTCGATATAATAGGTCAATATGGAGATAAATACACTAACCCAAATAAACCCAATCAGTATTATCGCAAATTTAAGTATGTTTTTTCTTGATGCATATATTTTTTCTTCCAGAGACAACTGGTTTTTTCGGCGCAGAATTTCTTTCCAAATAATAGACGTTTCCGGCATGATTCCTAATATATATTGCCGAAGCAATAAAACCAGACAAGTCAAAAAACTTCCAAGAAACAAAATCAACACCAGCGTAAATAAAATAATTCCCATGGTATGGTCCAACCGAAATTGGCTCCATACATAATAACCTCGGTAGCCACCTACCTGAAAGGCATCCAGCCATTTCCATCCCAAACCTGCCAGAAGCAGAACCAAAATTTCAGTTTTCACTCTATCCAGCTTACATTGCTGTATACAGGTTTTTGGAGGATAGTCTTTGATATATTTTACCGAAAAGCAAAGAAGCAAAATCCCCAGCACAATCGCACCGATCACCAATATATAGCTGGGAATCATCCAACAATCATTAATCCTCATGTAATAGGAATAATAAATCCCCCCAATCGTTGCCATGATTCCTACCAACAGCCAACCAACCAACAACATCCATTCTTTTTGCGTTTTAGTCATATTTTTCAATTTTGTATCCAATTCCCCACACCACCTTCAAATATTTTGGTTTTCTAGGCGTAATTTCAATCTTTTCACGAATTCTTCGAATATGTACCATAACTGTATTTTCCACACCGATGGCTGCCTCCTGCCAAATCTGTGTATAAATTTCTTCTGCCGAAAATACATACCCCGGGTGACTCATCAACAGTTCCAAAATCTTGTATTCCGTTGCTGTCAGCCGAACCGGCTCATTGTCCACCAACAATTCTTTGGTATTTCGATTTAGAATCAATCCACCATTTTTCAGCAAATTCGAATCATTTCCACCGACCGCGGCCCCAAGCGAAAAATATCTTCGCAATTGAGATTTTACCCGTGCCATCAACTCTGCCGTATTATACGGCTTCGATACATAATCATCCGCTCCCATGGAAAGTCCCAATACCTTATCACTTTCCTCTGTTTTCGCCGACAAAATAATCACCGGTATATTATTTTGTTCTCTGATTTTCATCAACGCAGACAAACCATTCAACTGCGGCATCATCACATCCAGAAGAATTAAATGAATCTGCTGCTCCCTCAACAAATCCAATGCCTCCAGACCATTGTATGCCTTATAAACCCGATACCCTTCCAATTCAAGTAGTTTCGATAGCGAACGAACAATCTCCCTGTCATCGTCCACTACTAAAATATGATACGTTTCCATTAATATCCCCTCTTTCCTTTCTCTTGTTGATAGTATAACAGAGAAGTTCTATAATTTTTTAATGGAAATCTTTCATTTTTCTTAATTTGTGGGGGTGGGTATGCTTTCTTGGGTTATTTTTCTATAATTTCTATTCAAGCAACCATTCTACTTTAAGTATCTACGCTTCCTCGGGTTACTTCATACTCATATATGCAAAAACAGCCCAATAGCTTCGTACTATTGGACTATTTTTGTACATCACTTCAACAATTTACTTTCCCAATCAGCTTCTTTAAATCCCACCAGCACAAAATCTTCGCCAATTACCAATGGGCGTTTTACCAACATTCCATCTGTTGCCAGAAGTTCGTACTGTTCTTCCTCTGTCATGGTCGGAAGTTTATCTTTCAGCTTCATTTCTTTGTACAAAAGTCCACTGGTATTGAAAAATTTTTTTAAAGGCAGACCACTTTTCACATGCCATTTCTGCAATTCTTCTTTTGTTGGATTATCTTCTTTGATATGACGATCTGTGTACACAACCTCATGACTATCTAACCATTTTTTTGCTTTCTGACAAGTTGTACATTTTGGGTATTCTACAAATAACATATTATTCTCCTCCTTCAATTAAAATTCAAATTTTTCCAGTCCACAGTTTGGAAATGCATAAGTCACAAATTCTTCATTTTCCATATCACAGAACAGGTTATGAATAATTCTGCAAATACCGCCATGCGCCACAAGCAAGACTTTTTTATCTGGATATTCTTTTTTCAACATGTCCAAGCAGCAACAAATTCTTCCCGTAAGCTGTAAAAAAGATTCACCTAATGAGTATTTTTTGAAATATTCTCTCTTGGAATTCTGGTATTCCGGGCATGCACGATCCTGTCCTTCAAAAACACCAAAGTCAATTTCAACCAATCTTTCGTCGGTACGTATCGGCATATTTTTCGCATTTGCAATATAAGTCGCTGTCTCCAATGCTCTCGACAATGGAGATGCAATAATCACATCAATCTCTACATCTTTCAATTTTTCTGCAAGTTCTCTTGCCTGTGCTCTCCCTCTTTCGTTGAGGGGAATGTCCGTCCGGCCAAGAATTTTATTTTCATAGTTCCATGAAGTTTCTCCATGTCGTGTAATATATAATTCCATTGTGTGCTCCTATCTTTTGTGTATGCAAATAAAATTGTTAATATCTCATTTCAACCATGGTATATTTTAACAAAGTTTATATAATTTTACAAGAAATGCCGTTTCCAAAGGAATCTTCATTTATATGCAAATTTTTTCCTCTGGAGATTGCCACTTGACTTGCAGATTTTATTAATAACAGCAAATTTTTTTAATTTTTATCCAAAGAATGGGACGAATTATAAAATTATTTTACAAAAACATCCAATAGATCATCTTATCGGATATTTTTCTATATGAATCATCATACTTCATCCACATAATTGGACGATTTTCACACAAAAATACTTTCATTAATACTTTTGTTTTTCCCAGTATCATTTTATTAACCACTCATTTTTAATTCTACATCTTCATAAACATAGAAAACCTTGAAAAATACATATTCAGTCCAACAAATTAATGATAAAATATATCTATATATTGGGTTTTTACAAAATTTTATGATACTAGGGGCAAAAGGTCATGAATTTCATGCTTGCATGAAAATTCATGACTTTGGGACCCGCAAAACATGAGAATGTAGCCCAAATAGGGCGGAATTCGAATATTTTTAGGATTTCGGGAGCATGAAATGCGGAGAAATCCGTGTATCATAAAGGTCAAAAGAATTTTTGACCTTTACATCATTATATTGATAGGAGAAGGCTTATGATCAAACAACTTTTATCTCAAAGGGGAGAACCGATTTTTCATTTGACTGCAGGGGATTCTTCCTATATTTTTTCTGTTTTTCATGGATTTTTGATTCATCATTATTGCGGCCCACAGATTTCTGATGATGATGTCGAATATTTGATGGTTCAGGTAAATCATGATTCTGTTGTTCCGCATCCTGCTGATGTAGAAGAAAGCTGGTTTTCCTGTGATATTGCACCATTTGAATATCCAGCAAATGCAACTGGTGATTACCGTCCGGCAGCAATCGCTGTTCGCCTTGCAGAAAAAGACAACGCATTTTCCGGTACCACAGCTACAGAAGTTCGTTACGTTTCCCATGAAATCGTAAAAGGAAAACCAAAACTGGACATTCAGCCTGCTGTTTATGCCGATGATGAGGAAGCAGACACTTTGATCGTTACCTGTATCGATCCTGCTACGAAAGTAACTTTCAAATTTTATTATACTGCGATGAAAGATTTTCCAGTCATCTGCCGTCGCACTGTGATTGAAAATACAACCAAGACCAGCCAGCCACTGGATATTTTACGTGCTTACAGTGCTTGTCTTGATTTTGCAAATATTGAACCACAGGCAGAACTTTTACATCTTTGGGGAACCTGGGGACGTGAACGTGCAATTGAACGTGTACCATTAATGCATGGAAGCATGTCTGTCAACAGTACACGCGGAGCTTCCAGCCACCACCACAATCCATTTGCAGCACTGGTTACAAAAGAAACCACCGAAGAATTTGGTATGGCAATCGGTATGTCTCTGGTATATTCCGGCAATTTTGATATCACCTGCGATGTGGACCCATTTGGCATGACGCGTCTGATGGGCGGTATCAATCCTGTTGATTTTACATGGCGTCTGGATTATGGCGAATCCTTCGTTACACCAGAAGCAGTTATCGCAATTTCTGGTGAAGGTTTAGGAAAAATGTCCCGTACCTACCATAAATTGTATCGTACCCACCTGTGCCGCGGCGAATGGAAAGACAAAGAACGTCCAATCCTTGTAAACAACTGGGAAGCTACTTATTTTGATTTTGACGATGAAAAACTTCTGGCAATTGCTAAAGATGCTGCAGAATGCGGAATCGAAATGCTGGTTATGGACGACGGATGGTTCGGCGAAAGAAATGCCGCCAACTGTTCCCTTGGTGACTGGTTTGTAAATGAAGACAAAATCCGCTGTGGCCTTGGCAAACTTGTTTCTCAGGTAAATGATCTGGGACTGAAATTCGGTATCTGGTTTGAGCCGGAAGCAATTTCACCAGTAAGTAAATTATACGAAGAACATCCAGAATGGTGTCTGCACGTGGAAGGCAGAGACAAATCCCTCGCCCGCAACCAGTATATTCTGGACATGACAAGAGAAGATGTTCGTGATTATTTATTTGACGTCATGTCAAACATTTTATCCTCTGCGAATATTGAATATGTAAAATGGGATTTCAACCGCAATCTGACCGAAGTGGGAAGCACACTCCTTCCTCCACATCGCCGTCAGGAAATTTTCCATCGTTTTGTTTTGGGATTGTATGATTTGTTGGATCGCCTGACCACTGCGTTTCCACATGTTCTGTTGGAAGGATGTTCCAGCGGCGGCGGACGTTTTGATCCTGCTATGTTATATTATTCTCCACAATATTGGACAAGTGATGACACCGACGCTATCGAACGTTTGGATATTCAGTTAGGAACCTCCATCGTATATCCAGCTTCTTCCATGAGTTGCCACGTGTCCGCATCTCCAAACCATCAGACCGGTCGTGAAACTTCTTTCAAAACAAGAGGAGACATCGCAATGGGCGGTGCTTTTGGATATGAATTGGATTTGACTACCCTTTCTGACGAAGACAAAGAATGCATCAAACGCCAGACAGCAGATTACCATCGTTATTACAATCTGGTAAATCGCGGAAATTTGTACCGTTTGATTCTTCCAACCGATACGGTCAATGGCAAATGCGGAAAATGCGCCGCATGGATGTATGTATCTGAAGACAAATCCGAAGCACTGGTTACTTTCGTAGTTATCCGTACTTCTATCCATCCAGTATACTTCTTAAAACTTCGTGGCTTGGAACCAGATGCTGTTTATGTGGATGAAGCTACTGGAAAAGAATACTACGGTGACACCTTGATGAGAGCAGGGTTGAATTTAACTGCTAATTATCATGATGGGGATTCTGTAGTTGTTCATTTGATTAAGAAATAAAGTTTTTTTGTTTAGGGCAATCGGCATGATGTCGGTTGCCCTAAATTTATGTTTGTGGGGATGAAAATTTTAGAAAACAATCCCCCACAAAATTATTGTTAAAATTTTATCATTTTGTTATTGACAAATAATTAACGAAGGAGTATACTAGCCCCATCAAGAAAATTGTTAAACTTTTAACAGGAAGTGCATACAATAAATCTATATACTTATAACAGGAGGATTTGCAATGAATATGAATACAATGATCATCGATACCCCAGAAGCTCTGGAAGCGAAAATGAATTCCATGAAGGAAGCTCAGAAAGTTTTTGCAACCTTCACCCAAGAACAGGTAGATAAGATTTTTAAAGCCGCTGCTACTGCTGCCGACAAAGCTCGTATCCCACTTGCTAAGATGGCTGTTGCAGAAACAGGCATGGGTGTTGTGGAAGACAAAGTTATTAAAAACCACTACGCATCCGAATATATTTATAACGCATACAAAAACACAAAAACTTGCGGTGTTATTGAAGAAGATACTGTTTACGGAATCAAGAAAATTGCAGAACCAATTGGTCTGATTGCTGCAGTTATTCCGACAACAAACCCGACATCCACCGCAATTTTCAAAACATTGATTGCTCTGAAGACAAGAAATGCAATTATTATCAGCCCACATCCACGTGCAAAAAACTGTACTATTGAAGCTGCAAAAATTGTTCTGGAAGCTGCTGTAAAAGCTGGGGCACCAGAAGGCATCATCGGATGGATCGATGTTCCAAGTCTGGAACTGACAAATATGGTTATGAGAGAAGCAGACATTATTCTGGCAACTGGCGGTCCTGGAATGGTAAAAGCTGCTTACTCCTCCGGAAAGCCAGCACTCGGCGTAGGCGCAGGAAACACACCAGTTATCATCGACGATACCGCAGACATCCGTCTGGCAGTAAACTCTATCATCCATTCCAAGACATTTGACAATGGTATGATTTGTGCTTCTGAACAGTCTGTAACCGTTTTGGAAAATGTTTATGACGCTGTAAAAGCAGAATTTGCTTACAGAGGTTGTTATTTCCTTAACGAAGAGGAACTGGAAAAAGTAAGAAAAACAATCCTGATCAACGGTGCATTGAACGCAAAAATCGTTGGACAGAAAGCTGCAACTATCGCTGAAATGGCAGGCGTAACAGTTCCTGCTGAAACAAAGATTCTCATCGGAGAAGTAGAATCCGTAGATATCAGCGAAGAATTTGCACATGAAAAATTGTCTCCAGTTCTGGCAATGTACAAAGCAAAAACATTTGACGAAGCGATCGAAAAAGCAGAACAGCTGGTAGCTGACGGCGGCTACGGACATACATCTTCTCTTTACATCAACGTAAATGAAAAAGAAAAAATGGCTAAACATGCCGCTGCTATGAAAACTTGCCGTATCCTGATCAACACACCTTCTTCTCAGGGTGGAATCGGTGATTTATACAACTTCAAACTCGTTCCTTCCCTCACACTCGGCTGCGGTTCCTGGGGTGGCAACTCCGTTTCTGAAAACGTAGGAGTAAAACACCTGATTAACATCAAGACAGTTGCTGAAAGGAGAGAAAATATGTTGTGGATGAGAACACCGGAAAAAGTATACTTCAAGAGAGGATGTACACCAGTTGCATTGGATGAACTGGGAACTGTAATGGGTAAGAAACGCTGCTTCATCGTAACAGACTCTTTCCTTTATAAAAATGGATTTACAAAATCTATCGAAGCAAAATTGGATCAGATGGGAATCGTTCACACATGCTTCTCCGATGTAGAACCAGATCCATCCTTAGCTTCTGCAAGAGCTGGTGCTGCTGCTATGCGTGCATTTGAACCAGACTGCATCATTGCTCTCGGTGGTGGTTCCGCTATGGACGCCGGTAAAATCATGTGGGTTCTCTACGAAAATCCAGACGCTGATTTCGATGATATGGCAATGGATTTCATGGATATCCGTAAGAGAATTTACACATTTCCAAAAATGGGTAAAAAAGCTTACTTCGTAGCAATCCCAACATCTTCCGGAACAGGTTCCGAAGTAACACCATTTGCTATCATCACAGACAAAGAAACAGGTATCAAATGGCCTCTGGCTGATTACGAACTGATGCCAAACATGGCAATCGTTGACACAGACAACATGATCAGCGCTCCAAAAGGTCTGACTTGTGCATCCGGTATCGACGTTATGACACATGCCATCGAAGCATATGTATCCGTTATGGCTTCTGACTACACAGACAGCTTGGCGCTGAAAGCAATCAAACTGGTATTTGACTATCTGCCACGCGCATACAGAGATGGAAATGATATTGAAGCGAGAGATCACATGGCAAATGCTTCCTGCATGGCTGGTATGGCATTCGCAAATGCCTTCCTTGGAATCAACCATTCTCTGGCACACAAACTGGGAGCTTTCCATCACCTGCCACACGGTATCGCAAATGCTCTGGTTCTGACAGATGTTATGCGCTACAACAGTGCAGAAGTTCCAACAAAAATGGGAACATTCCCACAGTACCAGTATCCACATACACTGGCTCGTTACGCAGAAATCGGACGTTTCGTAGGACTGACAGGTGCTGACGATCAGGAAGTATTTGAAAAACTGCTGGCTAAACTGGAAGAATTAAAGGCTATCATTGAAATCAAACCAACTATCAAAGATTACAATGTAGACGAAACATATTTCCTGGAAACATTAGACGAAATGACAGAACAGGCATTCAATGACCAGTGTACTGGAGCAAACCCAAGATATCCATTGATGTCTGAACTGAAAGAAATTTATTTGAAAGCATATTACGGAAAATAATTATTTTACACCTGCAGGGGGGCTGCCATTGGCAGCCCCCTTATAAATTATTTCTGTTCCTGTTCAATTTTGCGGATTTCTTTTGTTCTGATTTCTTTGCAGATATCATCGATAAATGCCTGCAGATCTTTCTGACCTTCATCACCCAGGAAGCGGCTTCTTACAGATACTTTTCCTTCTGCTTCTTCTTTTTCACCAACTACCAGCATGTATGGTACTCTTGCCAGACGTGTTTCACGAATCTTGTAACCAATCTTTTCAGATCTGTTATCTACTGTACAAAGAATTCCGTTTGCTTTCAGTTCTTTTTCTACTTTTGCAGCGTAATCTGCGTACTTTTCGGAAATTGGAAGTACACGAACCTGTTCTGGACACAGCCATGTTGGGAACATTCCTGCGTATTTTTCAATCAGCCAAGCCAGTGTTCTTTCGTAACATCCCATAGATGTTCTGTGGATGATATATGGACGAACTTTCTCACCATTCTGGTCGATATAGTACATATCGAACTGTTCAGCCAGCAGCGCATCCCACTGAATTGTGATCATTGTGTCTTCTTTTCCATATACGTTCTTCGCATTGATATCTACTTTTGGTCCGTAGAATGCAGCTTCTCCTACATCTTCTACGAATGGAATTTCCAGTTCTGTCAGGACTTCACGGATATGCTGTTCTGTTTCTTCCCAAACTTCTGGTTCACCAATGTATTTTTCTCTGTTATCTGGATCCCATTTGGACAGGTGATATGTTACATCTTCCTGTACTCCCAGTGTTTCCAGACAATGTTTTGCCAGTGCCAGACAGCCTTTGAATTCTTCTACCATCTGGTCAGGACGAACAATCAGATGACCTTCGGAAATTGTGAACTGACGAACACGTGTCAGACCATGCATTTCACCAGAATCTTCGTTACGGAACAGTGTGGATGTTTCACCATAACGGATTGGCAGATCGCGGTAAGATTTCTGGCTTGCTTTATATACGTAATACTGGAATGGGCATGTCATTGGACGCAGAGCAAATACTTCTTTGTCTTTTTCTTCATCTCCCAGTACAAACATACCTTCTTTGTAATGTCCCCAGTGACCGGAAATTTTGTACAGATCACTCTTAGCCATCAGAGGTGTTTTTGTACGAACATAACCCCAGTTGTTGTCTTCTTCGTCTTCAATCCATCTCTGGAGTGTCTGAATCATTTTTGCACCTTTTGGCATCAGCAGAGGCAATCCCTGTCCGATAACATCAACAGTTGTGAACAGTTCCATTTCACGTCCCAGTTTGTTGTGGTCGCGTTTTTTGATATCTTCCAAATGCTGCAGATAAGCTTCCAATTCTTCTTTTGTAGCAAATGCGCTTCCGTAAATTCTCTGAAGCATTGCTTTGTTGGAATCTCCTCTCCAGTAAGCACCAGAGGAAGATGTCAGTTTGAATGCTTTGATTCCTTTTGTGCTCATCAGGTGAGGGCCTGCACACAGGTCAACAAAATCTCCCTGCTGATAGAAAGAAATTTCTGCGCCTTCTGGCAATTCCTGAATCAATTCTACTTTGTAAGGTTCCCCTTTTTCTTCCATGAATTTGATTGCTTCTTCTCTTGGCAGAGTGAATTTTTCCAGTTTTTTACCTTTTTTAATGATTTTTTTCATTTCTTTTTCGATTTTGTCCAAATCTTCTCTGGAGAATGGAGCTGCCTCGAAATCATAGTAATATCCTGTATCAATTGCTGGTCCGATTGTCAGTTTTGCTTCTGGAAATAGATTTTTTACTGCTTCAGCCAGTACATGAGAACATGTATGACGCAGTACACGAAGACCTGCTTCATCTTTTGCTGTCAAAATATTTAATGTGCAGTCTTTATTCACTACTGTTCTTAAATCTACTACTTCTCCGTCCACTTCACCAGCACATGCTGCTCTTGCCAAACCTTCGCTGATATCATATGCGATATCGATCACGGATTTGTTTTCTGCGTATTCTTTTACAGAACCGTCTTTCAATGTGATTTTCATTGTTCTTCCTCCTATAACTTTTAAATCCTTTATGGATATATTTACGTTCGTCTGCGCTTTCAAGGTATATTTCCTATCATAAAATGAAATAAAAAATCCCTGAACAGAAAAACTTCTGCTCAGGGACGATATATCACCGTGGTTCCACCCTCATTAATTACATTACACCAATAATGTAATCTCTCTTTAGACGATAACGGCGTCGACCGGGCTTTATTAAAGCCGCTCCAGGGTGGTCTTCAAATAATTCTTCCATAAGATACTCTCAGCCTGTGTATCTCTCTCTGGATGGCTTCCTTATTCTACTCTTCCTGTCATAGCGTTGACATTTTTAAACTATTAATAATGTATATCATTGATTTTTGAGATTGTCAAGTCCCTTATTTGTTTT
>JAXJUX010000259.1:0-17862 GCA_036308845.1 Ruminococcus sp. | reverse complement strand
CAGGGAAACGACCATTTAATTCTTTCAGCATACTTGCGGAAAATCCCCACATGTTCATAGAAACGGTAGAACCTTCTGGGATTTTTACCCATGTTGCACCATCATCTTCCGTATAAGCAGCGCCTTCCGGACGTTTTTCGATTTTGGTACGTTCTGTTACGCCCTGCAAATAATTTTCTTCATCCAATACACATACGCCACGTGCTACATGACCATTTTCTGTCAATGTGTTTTCCAGAATATAACCAACCATGGTGTAATGATATGTCTCATCATCTTCGTGTGTTGTCAGGAAATCATAAATCATCTGGAATGCATTTCTTCCATAGTAATCATCTGCATTAATAACAGCAAATGGTGCATCCAATGTCCCCAGACAGCTCAAAACTGCGTGACCGGTTCCCCAAGGTTTTACTCTTCCTTCTGGTACCGCATATCCTTCCGGCAGATTGTTGATATCCTGAAATACGTAAGAAACTTTCATGATTTTGCTGATGCGGTCTCCGTTACAGGAACGGAATAACTCTTCATTTTCCTTTTTAATAATAAAAATAACTTCTTCAAATCCAGCTCTTTTTGCGTCGAAAATAGAAAAATCCATAATGATATGACCTTGTTCATCAATCGGGTCGATCTGTTTTAATCCACCGTAACGGCTTCCCATTCCTGCTGCCATAATGACCAATACTGGTTTTTTCATACTGTTCCCTCCGTTCAAATTATTTTTCTTAATAAATGAAAAAAGGTACCGTACCCCAATGGATACAGTACCCATTATTTTTTATTTATCTTCTTTTCAGAAAATCTGGAATCTGAATGTCTTTTTTAGGTACATTGCTTGTTGTTGGAGCACTCTTTGGTGCCTGGTAACTTGGCATTGTCAATCCCTGAGAATATGTTGGTTTTTCTGGAACTGCAGAAACTACTGGTTTTGCTACTGGTGTTTCTACTTTAACAGAAGATGTTTTTAATGTAGATGCTGTTGCTCTTGTAACGCTTGGCTGTTTTGCTGTTGCATCGTTAAGTCCAGTTGCAATAACTGTGATCTTAGCAGAATCAACTGCTGTATCATCGTACATAGCACCAAAAATAATGTTTGCTTCTTCTCCAGCCAGACTCTGTACGTAGCTTGCTGCATCGTTTGCATCCATCAGAGAAATATCTCCGGAGATGTTGATGATTACATGGCTTGCACCCTGAATTGTTGTTTCCAGAAGTGGACTGGATACTGCCTGCTGAACAGCTTCCAGAGCTTTGTCATCACCTTTCGCTTCACCGATACCGATATGAGCGATTCCTTTATCTTTCATAACTGTCTGTACGTCAGCGAAGTCAAGGTTGATCAGAGCTGGCATGTTGATCAGGTCTGTGATACCCTGAACTGCCTGCTGCAGCACTTCATCTGCTTTTTTCAATGCTTCTGGCATTGTTGTACGACGGTCAACGATTTCCAATAATTTATCATTAGGAATAACAATCAATGTGTCTACATTGTCTTTTAATTTGTCAATTCCCAGCAACGCATTGTTCATGCGGGTTTTAGCTTCAAAACGGAAAGGTTTTGTAACAACACCTACAGTCAGAATTCCCATTTCTTTTGCGATACCTGCTACGATTGGAGCTGCTCCTGTACCAGTTCCACCGCCCATACCACAAGTAACAAATACCATATCTGCCCCTTCAATCAGATGACGGATTTCTTCTGTGCTTTCTTCTGCTGCTTTTTCTCCGATTTCAGGTTTTGCTCCTGCGCCAAGACCTTTTGTCAGTTTTTCACCAATCTGCAGAACAGTTGGTGCTTTACACAGTGTCAAAGCCTGTTTATCAGTGTTCACTCCTACGAATTCTACTCCGCCGATTGTTTCTTCAACCATGCGGTTAACAGCGTTATTACCAGCGCCACCTACACCAATTACAATAATTTTGGCAGATGATTCCGCTTCATTTGTCATAATTTCTAACAAAGTACTTCCTCCTTCTTTGCTTACGCATATATTATTCCCCTCGGGGTACTTTTTTCTAATTATAAATAGTTACATATAGATATATAATATCTTCTCTTACTCAATTTATCAACTGTTTTTTTTGATTTTCACAGCATTTTAAGATTTTTTTCAATATTTCCACTTGTCCATGTGAATCTATGATTTATTCCAAAGCATCTTGGGGTCTATGCACTTTTTTTGATTTGTGAGGCCCTCCAAACGGTACTTTTTCGCTGTTTTTTACTCTATTTCATACCGTAATGGTTCTATCAAGACTCTGTCTCATCCGCCGACGGTTCAGCAGTAGGCTCTACACCATCTTCAACCGCTTCACCGGTCGGCTCAGCTCCATCCCCTGCCGGCTCACCGGTTGGTTCTGCTCCGTCTTCTGCAGATTCGCCAGTTGACTGAACATCTTCTTCTGATGTATCCTCCTCAGATGAAACTGGCACATTCCCCAATCCATCCGTGCTATACGCTTCCATAATTTTCATTTTCATATCATACAAAGATTCCTGTGAAAAAATGATATTCACTGTATCTTCCGTATAATCTTCCAGATGTAAAATGCCTGTCAAGTCTTCCAGTTCCGGCAAAATCGTTGCAACACGGGTAATCTTTTCTTCCATCAAAATATCTTCGCCCAACTGACAATGTACATTTCCATTATAGTACACCAGGGTGACTTCTCTGTTTTCATCAAACCACAGAATTTCCGGAAGAATATCATACTTTTCTACCATACGCGTAATTCCAAGAATGGTATAGAAAATTTCTTCATCCTCTACCGGAATCGTCTCACCCAATTTGACTTCTTCCTCAATCAGACCAATTACACGAGGCACATCTGTTACTGCAGCCTGATGCTGTGTACCACTGGTGCCTGAACTTACTTCTTCGGCCTGCAATACCTGCGCCGTATCAATCTGCACCGGTTCTACCTCTTCCTCTTCGGTATCCTCCGATTCTTCCTCTCTTACAGTTCCCGTTAAAGCTTCTTCTGCCTCCTGCGCCTTTTTTAAGGCTTCCTGTCTTTCCGCTTCTGCTTTCAAAGCCTC
The DNA here is from genome assembly GCA_036308845.1 of Ruminococcus sp. Taxonomy (GTDB): domain Bacteria; phylum Bacillota; class Clostridia; order Lachnospirales; family Lachnospiraceae; genus Oliverpabstia. The sequence goes on along the minus strand of JAXJUX010000259.1, from coordinate 14,819 downwards.
CAGTTCCTGCTGCGCATTTTCCAATTCCGCAATTTCTTCTTCCGTCATGGTCTCAAGCTCTGCAACCATCCCGTCTTTATCAAAATATAATTTGTCTGTTCCCTGTAAAATATAACCAATGATCTGTTTTTCATTTACATGAATACGGAGGGTCGTATTGTCTACCCTTTCATAATCAAAAGATTCCAAAAATGGAATATCTTCTATATCTTTATGATCATGAAACCATGTCGCCAGCATTGTATTATGTGTTAATATATTTGACATGGCATATTGTTTGATTTCTTCATCGGTATATCGTGTATTTCCTACAACCAGCACATTGCTTACTCGAAACAAGACCAAAAACAAAAGGACTGCAAGCGCCACAATACCTATGGATACACACGCAACCAATTTCTTACCACTTTCTGTTAATTGTATCTTCGAACGACGTCTTCTCATATATCACCTGTTCCTCTGCATAAATCTTTGCACCTAACTTTTGCAAATCATTTTCTATGTTCTGATATCCTCTTTCAATATAATGGGCATTTTGAATCGTCGTAATGCCACAAGCCGCCAGACCTGCTAAAATCAAAGCTGCCCCTCCGCGCAGTTCCCGTGCATGAACACAGGTTCCATATAAAGGGTATCCCCCTGCAATCCGGACTTCTTTCCCACACATCTGAATATTAGCTCCCATGGAAATAAAATCCTGAATCACCTGAAATCGTTGTTCAAATACCGTCTCTTTGATACAACTGATACCGGGAATTGTCAGCAACACCGCAACCAATATGGATTGCAAATCCGTTGGAAATCCTGGATATTCTGCTGTTTCCACATAGGCAATGGGGTGATTGACCTCACTGGCGTCCGCCATTAGTTTACCACTGTTATACTCCCATTGTCCACCCATTTTCTCATATACGCGCAGAACGGCTTTCATCTCATGAATTGGTGGATTATGCAAAATAATGTTTCCTCTTGTAATTGCTGCACCAAAAAGATACGTTCCTGCAACAATCCGATCTGCAGGAACCCAATATTCGATATCCTTTAGTTGTTCTACACCTGTAATTTTCAGTACATGCGTTCCGAGACCTTCAATCCTGGCACCCATCAATTTTAAAAAGCAACACAAATGAAAAATTTCCGGTTCTGCAGAGCAATTATGCAGATACGTAATCCCCTCCGCTTTGACAGCTGCAAGCAATGCATTTTCTGTCGCACCTACACTGGTTTTGGGAAAATAAATGGTATTTCCATGTAATTTCTCTGCTGCCTCCGCAGCAATCCAGTTTTCATCCTCACGTATTTTTACACCCATTTGCTGCAGCGCAAAAATATGTAAATCGACCGGTCTTTTTCCTATCACGCAGCCACCTGGCAAACCAATCGTAACTTTTCCTGTGCGACCAAGCATACTCCCTAACAAAACAATAGAAGAACGCATTTTTCCGGCATAGCATTCATCGATTTGCTTTTCTAAGATATTTTGACAATCCAATGTCAACGAATTTGCGCACCACTTCGTTTTTACCCCAATGGATTGAAGGATTTCTATCATGACACGCACATCAGCAATATCCGGACAATTATGTAAAATGGTACTTCCCTGATGCAATACCGCAGCAGCCATCATAGGTAAAACAGAATTCTTAGATCCCTGAAGCACCACTTCTCCATGTAGAGCCTGCCCACCCGTTACAATTATATTTTTCAACCCGCATACCCCTGCAAGCCATATTAATATAATATATGTAGTTCTTATTATTTTGTTACTCACCATAGTGAAAACGACTTACCGACAGGACAAGCCCCAATTCACTCAACAAAAACAATACCGAAGTTCCTCCATAACTGATGAACGGAAGGGTAATTCCCGTATTTGGAATCGTATTGGTTACTACCGCCACATTCAAAATTACTTGTATTGCCATATGACTAAGAACGCCGGAGCAAATCAGACACCCCAGCAAATCCGGCGCATGCATAGCATGAACCAGAATTCTCCATATCAGGAACCCAAATAGGATCAATACAAGAATCGCTCCGCACAAACCTGTTTCTTCACAAATAATAGAAAAAATCATATCATTTTGTGCTTCTGGTACAAAGCCCATTTTTTGCAGGCTATTTCCCAGACCTTTTCCAAAAATTCCTCCGCTTCCAATTGCATATAATCCCTGTATCGTTTGGAATCCTTTATCATATGCTTCCGGGTCTCTCCATACGGCCAACCGCTCCAGTCGATAACTTTCCAGACTCAAAAAAAGTACGATCACACCAACACCAATACCGCCCATCCAGACAAATGGTAAATACCCTGGATATGAAACAAAAATCATAACCATTCCGATTCCCAAAATAATAATTGCCGTGCTTAGATTATTGGTCCCCACAAGACCTACCAGCGGAAGAATCAACAACATGGAAATAATCATGAAACCAATCTTATTAAGACTTCTTTTTGTCTTGCTGATAAAATAAGCAAGTACCACCACGACGCTGATTTTGGCAAATTCAGAAGGCTGAAAGGACAACGGTCCCAACGCCAGCCAACGTTTCGAACCATTGTATTCCTGTCCCACAAATAACACTGCCGTAGATAAAGCAATTGCCAGAAGATAAAGCCAAAGAGATTTTTCCGCAATCCAGTGATAGTCCAAATGAGATACCAAAAACATGGCTATGATTCCCAATACAGACGCCGCTAACTGTTTTTTCAGATAATAAGCAGAATCATCGAATTTGACTCGCCCATTGTATTCGCTTGTGCTATATAAAAAAAGTAATCCAATTGCCAACAAAAGTATTATTGTGATTAACAAAATAATATCTTCCTGATATTTTTGTTTCACTTCATCACCTCAGGAGTATCATTATTTTAATCTATGCCAGAAAGGCTTTTTTCATACGCATATCTTCCGGCACTTCACTTTGCAGTTCAATCTTCTCCCTCGTAAACGGCTGACGCAATTCCACCCTCCACGCATGCAAAAGTGCCCTACTCTCTTTATCCTGAGGAGTTCCATACAACAAATCCCCCACAAGTGGATGCCCCATACTTGCCATATGCACACGAATCTGATGGGTACGTCCGGTTTCCAACGTTAATTTCACCAAAGAATATTCCGAATTGCTCCCGAGAACCTGATAATTGGTTATCGCCTCTTTTCCATCTTCAGCCACGATCATCTTCAATCTGTTTTCTGGATGTTGTTTCATTGGTTTACAAATCTGATACCATGTTTTATCAACAGGAAGCGTTCCCTGAACCACCGCAAGATAGGTTTTAGAAAATAGTCCTTGTTCTCTCTGCTCCTGCAATTTTGCAGCGGCAATTTTATTTTTTGCAAAAACTACGATTCCGGACGTTTCTTTATCCAGTCTTCCAATTGGACGGATACTGTGTTCTTCTCCTTTATGACGGAAATAAGCCACCACCTGATTCGCCAAGGTATCCTGATAATGACCACCCTGAGGGTGAGTCACCACTCCAGCCGGCTTGTTTACTGCAAGCAGATCTTTATCTTCATATAAAATATCCAAATCGACCTGACCATCTTCCAGATGCGCAGAAACTTCCTGTTCTTCTTCCAACTGAATTTCAAGAATATCCCCACAACATACGGTTTCATTCACACGACATTTTTTCCCATTCTTTTTCATCCCATTAGGGACAAATTTTAAATGACGAATTTGCTTTTTGGTAAGACCCACTTCTTTTCGCAGCATCTGTTCCACTGTCCAATCAGACTCTTTTGCCTCTATTTTCAAAAATCTTTCCATACCACTTTTCCTCGCACGGTATCATTCATTTGTAATTATAAAGCTTCTGCGTTTATATTCCAATAACGACCTTCCTCACTGCCAACCTGCTTTTTTATACTTATGTATACGTTAAAACAAATCCACGTAAAAAGCTGAGGAATCTCCTCAGCTTTTACTATCACTCATATGTTACAGTGCATACACATATTCTTTAAACATTCTTCCGCGCTGTTCATAGTTATCAAACTGGCCCCAGCTTGCACAAGCAGGGGAAAGCAGTACGGCTTCTCCTGGTTTTGCCAATTTCGCACAAATGGTAACTGCTTCTTCCAGGTTTTCCGCCAGAATCGTATCTGTGAATCCCAGGCGATGTGCTGTTTCCTGAATTTTTTCTCTTGTTTGTCCAATCAGCACCAGGTGACGAACCTTTCCGTCAAACGCTTCAATCCATTCATCATAAGAAGATTCTTTGTCATATCCGCCGCCGATCAACAAAGTTGGTCGATTCATCGCCTGAATTGCTTTGATAGCCGCATCTGGGTTTGTTCCCTTGGAATCGTTGTAATATACAACACCATTTTTCTCTGTTACATATTCAATACGATGTTCTACAGCCACAAAATTTTCCACGCTGGTGCGGATATTTTCGACTGGAACGCCTGCGTAATAAGCCATTCCTGCGGCAGCCATTACATTTTCATGGTTATGACGACCCAAAATTTTCAATCTATCTGTAGATGTAATTACAATTTTCTGTTCTCCATCCTGCAGGACAATGTCTTTACCTTCCAGGAAAAGTCCCTGACTCAGTTTGCGAAGACTTGAGAAAAATACAACTTTTACAGGTGACTTCTCACCAAATGCACGAAGTACTTCATCTTCATAATTCAACACACAGACCTGTTCGGATGTCTGATTAGAAGTAATCAATTCTTTCACACGAATGTATTCTTCCATCGTATGATGACGATTCAGATGGTCTGGTGTAATATTTAAAATCGCACTTACTTCAGGCTGGAATTTTTCGATGGTTTCCAACTGGAAGCTGCTGATTTCTGCTACCGTTGTAGTATCCTCTTTCATCTCCAAAGCTACAGATGTATAAGGAGTTCCAATATTTCCAACCACATACACGCTGTCCAGATAATCTCCCATGATCTTACCCAGCATCGCTGTTGTCGTCGTTTTTCCATTGGTTCCTGTAATGGCAAGAACACGTCCTTTTCCCATCTGGTAAGCCAGCTCCACTTCACCCCAAATGGTCAGCCCCTGTTCTTTCAATTTTAATACGATAGGAAGGTCTGTTGGAACACCTGGGCTTAATACTACCAGGTCCAGTGTTTCCATCACTTCCTGAGACAGTTCCCCAAGAATAACTTCTACATCATTTCCATCCTGTAACTTGGCACGGATATCATCTGGATTTAATTTTACATTTCCATCGTAGATCACAGGAACAGCGCCAACTGTTTTCAACAAATCTGCTGCCCCGATTCCGCTGATACCGGAACCAAAAACCAATACTCTCTTATCTTTCAAGTTCATTGCTCAAAACCTCCTCTTATAATCCAAGCAGAGCAATCATACACAAAATTGCAGTTACGATAGAAAATACCGCTACAATTCTTGTTTCAGACCATCCACACAATTCAAAATGATGATGGATTGGCGCCATTTTAAAGAAGCGTTTTCCACCTGTTTTCTTAAAATATGTAACCTGAATCATAACGGACGCAACTTCAACCAAATAAACAAGACCAACAATAATAATAAACAAAGGCATCTGCAGCATATAAGCTGTACCTGCTACAAATCCACCCAGAGCCAGAGAACCTGTATCCCCCATAAATACTTTTGCAGGATATACGTTAAACAGCAAAAATCCCATCAGAGAACCTACAACCGCACAGGTAATTGGTTCGATCCCGCTGTTTGTTCCGATTGCTACAACAGTAAAGAAAGTTGCAACCATAACTGTTACACTGGAAGCCAGACCGTCAAGGCCATCTGTAAAGTTCACGCCATTTACTGTACCGATAATAGCAACGAACATCAGTGGGATTGCCAGCCATCCGATATTAAGGCAATATCCATTGGTAAATGGAATCAAAAGTGTCAATTCTACATCTGTAAATTTAATCAGATAAAAAGCGAAAACAGCAGTTACAAGAATCTGACCTGCCATCTTCTGTTTTGGATACAATCCATCAGAACGTTTCAACACAACTTTCAGATAGTCATCCAAAAATCCAATCAATCCAAATCCCAATGTCAAAAACAGAATTGGAATAATTTTAGGATATTTTCCTACATATAACAGAGATGTTACTGTAGTTGCCAACAGGAAAATCACACCACCCATTGTAGGTGTTCCTGCCTTTGCCAAATGAGACTGTACCCCTTCTGCTCTTTCCGTCTGAGATGCTTTTAATCTTCTCAAAAATGGAATCACAACTGGTCCCAAAGCGGCACTGATCACAAATGAAATAATTACTGGTAATACAAAATTATACTCCATACTCCACCTCGTACTTTATAAATTCTATTTTGTTCTCTAATAGTATAATACTTTTCCCATTATTCATCAACCTTTTTACTCTCCAGGTTTCTTTCATTTTCTGCATAATTTCACAAATACTGTCTGTTTTCTCAGGAATTCTCTGTCTCCACTATATTTTTCTCAATTCCCATATACGGTAAAATATTGGTAAAAATATTTTGAATGACAGGAGCAGCAATCGTTCCCCCATAATAAATCCCCTGCGGATTATATATGATGCAAATTCCTAAAATTTGCGGATCATCTGCTGGTGCAAATCCAATAAAAGAAGAAATATATTTATTTGCACTTCTGGGCAGTGTCTGAGATGTAGCCGTTTTTCCGCCAATCCGATAGCCTTCGATCTGCGCTTTGCTTCCGCCGCCTTCCTGTACCACCATTTCCAGCGCATAACGCATTTGTTCGGAAGTTTCCTCTGACAAAATCCGCTCATCATCTTCATAAGCAATTTTTTCCACAAGCATTCCTTCACTGTCTCTGATTTCCACACCAAAATGCGGTGTCACTTTTGTCCCTCCGTTTATCAGGGATGCTACGGTAGAAAGTAAGCGAATCGGTGTGATCTGAAAAGACTGTCCGAATGACATAGTTGCCAGATCCACTACGGTAATATCTTCTTTTTTGTGCATGATCGTTCCCGCTTCACCGGGCAGATCAATCCCTGTTTTTTCCAATATTCCAAACTGTTTCAAATGGGTCCAAAAGGTATCTGCACCCATACGTAATGCTACATCAATAAATACCGGGTTGCATGAATTTTCGATACCCTGCAAAAAAGTTTCACTTCCATGTCCTGTCCTTCTGGCACAATGAATTCTCCAATTTTCTACAATACGAAATCCAGGACAGGAAAATCCATCTGAAAGCGTAACCACTTTACTTTCCAAACCAGCAGAAGCTGTTATAATTTTAAAAGTAGAGCCCGGTTCATATGTATCATTAACACAAATATTTCTCCACATTTGATTCAATAAATTCTGCCGTTCCTCCTGCGTGAGACTTGAGGTATCTTCAATCGTATTTAAGGTAAATGGCTGATTCAGATCAAATTCCGGCACATTGACACAGGCATAAATTTCTCCATTTTTCGGATTCATCAGCATAATAGCAACTGCATCCGCCTCTTTTTGCTGTAATACCCGCTCCGCTTCCTGCTGGGCATATTTTTGCATATTCAAATCCAGACTGGTTACCAATGTATTGCCTGCAATTGGTTCCTGTCTCTGTTCTCCATATCCATTCAGTTCAATCCCTCTTGCGTCTGTGATTGTCAAAATTTTTCCATCCGTTCCCTTCAACACATCCTCATATTCCACTTCCAGACCGATAATTCCCTGATTATCACTTCCCGCAAATCCCAATACCCGGGAAGCAAGCGTACCATATGGATAATATCGCTTATAATCTTCGTCCACTTTCACTCCCGCAAGCTCATAAGCACGAATCCGATCTCCCACTTCTTTGGACACATTGGTTTTCACTCTTTCTATCGAAGAAACTTTTTCCACACGTTTTCTGGCTTCCTCCTCCGTAATTCCCAATTCCTTCACCAACATAGCAATAATTTCTTCCGGTTTCTCAATCTGACTGTGAATGACAGAAATCGTACATACTGATTTGTTAGAAGCAAGTACTACACCATTTCTGTCCCAGATTTCTCCCCGCAACGCCTTGATGTCACGCTCGCGTTCATGAAGATCATCTGCTTTTTCTGTATAATATTCTGCCTGAAAAACCATCAAATATACCAGCCTTACGATGAGACCGATAAAAATCAGCATACACCCGAGAAAAACAATCAATATTTTCTTTTTATGGACCGTCTTATTTTTTCGCATAAAAAACCCCATGAAAGCGTTCCATTTAATGTATGGATTCTTTCATGAGGTTATTCCATTTTTTCTGATTATTCTCCACTTTCTCTGGCAGCTTCATCATTCGTGATACCGTCTGATTCCAGCTTATTATCCAGAACCGTGTCTTCTGTATCTTCCGGTGGAGCCGGAACATTCGGATCATCGGTAGATTCTTTAATTCCTTCCTCTTCTGTCAGCAAATCTTCTCTGCTGCTTTCTTCTTCCGTATCGTCCTGAGGCGCATTGGTCACCGTCTGTTCAGCATAGAAGTTTCCTTCTGAGTCTACACGGATTTTCGCATTATCATCCAATCCCATTCCCTTGCGGAATGCTTCCATTGCCATTTTCTGACGGTTCGTTTCCATCTGTTCGTTGAGATTGTTGATAAAATATGTCATTTCATAATCTTCCTGACCTGTCACTTCCTGATCCGGGAAGATATTCAGATATGGAAGAATTTCTGTCATGATCATCTTGTACAGATACTGTGCATATTTACTATCTGCCTGATATTCACAGTTCGGTTCATCCACAACCACATATACAACTACTTCCGGATTATCCAGTGGCGCAAATCCTACAAAGGAAACCAGATATTTACCATTTCCACGTGGCAGTTTCTGCGCAGTTCCCGTCTTTCCTCCCATGCTGTACCCATCAACTCTTGCTGCATGACCAGTTCCATCTGCGGTCATAACGGATCCCATATATTCACGAATCAAAGAAGAAACTTCGGAAGAAACCGTCTGTTTCAGCAAGACCGGTTCTACATTTTGAACTACATTGTTATTTTCATCAATAATCTTGGAAACTACATGTGGCTGATAATAATATCCACCATTGATAACAGAACAAATTGCTGCAATTTCCTGAATCATGGTACAAGTATATCCCTGACCAAAGGATGCACTGGCAAGCTCTGTACTGCTGCTGGACAATTGTGTTTCCGTATGCAAAATACCAGTAGCTTCTCCAGGAAGATCGATTCCTGTTGTGGTACCAAAATTGAAAATTTCCTGATATTCCAGAAAATCTTCATATCCCATCTCTGCCGCGATCTGCATCAAACCGTCGTTGCAGGAGTTTTTGATCAAATCTGATAACGTCTGTTCTCCATGCGCTCCCGGATATGCGATACAACGAATCAGGGTTTTTTCCACACCAAAGGTCTCATATCCATCGCACTGATACACGGAATTACTGGAAATCGCATTGGTCTGCAATGCACCTGCAATTGTCAATGGTTTAACCGTGGAACCCGGTTCATAAGCATCGCTGATGCAGTAATTTTTCCAGATTTTATTTAATTCTTCCAGCATATCCGCATTATCCATGGCTTCAATTTCTTCATCGGAGAAAAATGCTTCCAAATCCCTCGGATCATTCAGATCGTACGGATTATTGCTGGCCATTGCAAGGATTTCTCCGTTATTTGGATTCATAACAACGACACCCACATTGGCCGCACCTTCATCTCCATTTGGACCATAGGCAAGACCATCCATCAGGTTTTGGATGTATTTTTCCACCACCTGCTGAATATTTACGTCAATCGTGGAAATGATACTGTTTCCATTGACTGGTTCAATAATGGTCTGCTCTACATCTGCGTCTTCATTAAAATATCCATACTGGCGTCCATTGATACCATTTAAGGTACTGGAATAATATCCTTCAATTCCCCAGTCTGCCGTATTACCGGTGTACGTAAATCCAATCAGGTCACAGGCTACAGACCCCAATGGATAGGTTCGCAGATAATCGTCTTCAAACCATACACCTTTTACACGTTTTCGTTCAATCTGTTCTTCTTCTGACAGCGCTTTAAATTCATCAGAAGTCGTATCCGTATAATCCTCAAATGCCTTTTTATCTGTAATCGGCACATTAATTTTCATAATCTGATACTGACTGGCTTTGGTTGTTTCGCCTTCCAGCTTTTCCCGAATCACGGTTTCATCCAATCCCAACACCTCAACCATTGCCTTAATTGTCGGTTCTACATATTTTTCGTCGGAATTGACTACTCTACAGTCCAAAATAATCTTATATACTTTCTCACTTGTCGCCAGCACTACGCCATTTCTATCTTCAATAGATCCTCTTTTAAATGGAATGACTTTACTGTCGTATTTTTGCTGTGACTGACTCAATACCTGTTTTTTATATTTATTTCCCTCACTGGCGTTGATGTAGGTAATGCGAAGGCTTAAACCTACTAAAGCCAGTATGACTATTCCAAATAGCCATACCAGCTTCATTCGCATTTTACTACTAAATTTTCGTGTCAGTAAGGGGTTGTTTTTTCTCTTTTTTTTCACCTAACCACCTATTCTGCACCTGGTACACTTCGATACTGACGAACATAACTGTTACCAGCAGTATCGAACTGATAAATCTGATTCTGTTTTGGGTAATCCATACCCAATTCATTCATAGCTACATTTTTCACATACTCCAGATCCACGGACGCAAGTACACTGTTATATAATGCATCGTTATCTGCTTTTAACTGGCTCAGATTAGATTCCATAACAGCAATCTGTTTCGTCTGGGTGGTAATCTGGGATTTCAACTGCAAGTAATGTACACACATTGCTACAGCAACAGAAGAAATCACAGCGAGAAAGAATACATATCCTGCATCTATACTTTTTGCTTTTTTTCGGTTTCTGCTCGTTGTATGGCTTACTTGTCTTTTCTCTGGTACTTCCTGTGGTATGGCCTGAAGTTTTCTTACGGCATTTCCATCGTATACATAACGTTCCGTTCTAGAATTTACCCTTCTGTTACCGTTATTGGCCATTTTAACTCAATCTCCTTTATTACATCACAATTCGCTCAAAGACTCGTAGTTTTGCGCTTTGAGACCGACTGTTCCATTCTAATTCTTCCTGCGACGGCAAAATTGGTTTTTTTGTTATCACTTTTCCCATAGATTGTTTTCCACATACACAAACCGGGAAATTACTCGGGCATATACACGGATTTTCATTTCTTCTGAAAATCGTTTTCACAATACGATCTTCAAGAGAATGGAAGGTGATAATACAAATTCTTCCACCGTCATTCAATAATTCAATCATTCCATCCAATGAATCACGTAACACGTCCAATTCCTGGTTCAGCTCGATACGCAATGCCTGAAATGTTCGCTTTGCAGGGTGCCCACCGGTCGCCCTGACTTTCATTGGGATGGCTCTCTTTATGATTTCAGTCAACTCACCAGTGGTATGGATCGGTGCCTGTGCTCTTGCAAGGCAAATATGTTTTGCAATGTTCTTTGCAAATTTGTCCTCTCCATAATCACGGATGATTCTGTATAAATCATTCTCACTATAAGTATTTACAATATCTTCTGCGGTACGGTCCTGTCTTAAGTCCATCCGCATATCGAGAGGTACATCCTCACGATACGTAAAGCCACGCTCTGCATTATCCAATTGGTACGAAGATACTCCCAAATCCAGTACAATTCCATCTACAGAGGTGATCCCCCTATTTTTCAATTCCTGGACCATGTTGCAATAGTTGCTGCGAATAATGGTTGTACGGTCTTCAAACTCCTTCAACCTTTCACTGGCAGCCGCTATCGCTGCATCGTCCTGGTCTATTCCTATCAATCTCCCCGTGGCAGATAATAATTTGCATACTTCAGAGGCATGTCCTGCCCCACCTAAGGTTCCGTCAACATAAATACCATCTGGTTTTATATTCAGATTATCAATGGTTTCCTGCAATAACACAGATTTGTGTTTGAATTCCATAAACCTCTCCTTTTTTCCAAATATTTTGCTCAACAGATACACGTTACACTATTACAACAGATTTTTCAACTATTTTTCATGTTTTGGCAAAATTTTGTAACTTTTTGTTAAAAACCGCCTACTCCATACAATAGCTTCATCAGATTATAATGCCCATGTCCTGCATTCCCTCAGCGATGGCATCCATATCATCGTAATTGTTATTTTCGTTCCACATTTCTTTGCTCCATACTTCAATGCGGTTCAAATTCCCAGTCAGAACCACATCTTTCTCAAGACCAGCAAATTCCCGTAACGTTGACGGTACGAGAATTCTCCCCTGCTTGTCCAATTCGCACTGTGTTGCTCCCGCAACGAAGAAACGTGCAAACTTTCTTGCATTTTTGTTAGTAAGTGGTAATGCTCCAAGTTTCTGTTCAAAGATTTTCCATTCGTCCATAGGATAGATAGAAAGGCAGCCGTCCAATCCCTTTGTTAACACGAATGACTCTCCCAAATCTTCGCGAAACTTAGACGGTATAATCAATCTTCCCTTTGCGTCAATTGAATGACTGTACTCTCCCATGAACATAAAATTTACCCTCTTTGAACTCCCTTAGGATAGAAACAACCGGCTCTCCCCTTCCGTTTGTTTCATGGTGTAAATGGATTTTGCTGCCACAATCCCTCCATTTCTTACCACCATTCTCCACTTTCTACCACTTATGAGTATATATTAAACCAAAATACTTGAGAATACAAGTGTAAATTTCTGCCGTTTGTTAAAAAAAAGTTTACAATTTTATTTCTATATTAGAAAAGACAAGAACGAGTTCGCTTGCGAACTCTTTTAGTAAATAAAAATAACGCCAGCTTTTGCTGACGTTAAAAATCAAAATTTCTTATTATTTAGTTGGTTAGATACAAGCAAGCCTTCCGGGTGGGCAGGGATCTATACACAGAAAATACTCAACAAGACCCTGCAGTACATAAAATTGTTCGGTTAGAAGACCTCGGTGGGGTCTATACACCAAAAAAATCACATAGACCCCTGAGTAAAACCCAGACTCATTTTCTCATGTTTTTCCCACTATTCCTCCACTGCAGGCGCAGACAATCCTTCTACCGTATAAATCCTGGATGTTTCTTTCGGATAATATCCTTTTTCCGTCCATTCATCGATATCATAATCCATAATAAGTTCCACTTCATCGCCGTTACTGTAACCATCATACCCATCTTCAACATAGAAGTCCAAACATACTTCTGGTAACATTTCCCTGCTCCAGTCAATGTTCATGTGTCCATCTCCATCCACCCCGCTAAAAGATACTTCCATTTCTGTTTCTGCAAAGACATCGATCTCCTGTCCATCATCCAAACCTTCCACTGTAAATTCTGCAGTACCAGTTTTAAATGTTTTATTCAGATATTCATTTTCGGGATTTATGGAACTTACCTCCACTTTCACTACAGTGCCATTGGAAAGTTCTGTGAGTTCCTGTACTTCTGTTCCATCTTTCCAGACTGTAACTTTCATGTCTTCTACCGCCTGTTCACACTCCACCATATATTCAGCGGTTCTTAGAACTAATTCTTCGTCAGATGTATTTTTCATATCTGCTAAATCTTCTTCCACTCCACTATGAAGATATGTTCTAACAGCACCCTCATCAAATAATGTGGATTTTTCTATCGAAGCCTTACCATTTAATCCCTTAATTTCTGGCTGTACATTAATATATTCTTTTAAATCCACTTTTTCTTTCCTTGTCGTTCCCAAAAAAATACCAACAACTGCAATAACTGCAACGCTTCCAATCAACAGCAATACGTTTCGTTTCATATTCTTATCCTCTCTATTTTTCGGATTTTCATTTTAGCACTTTGTTATCTAAAAAGGCTGACTTTAAACAGTCAGCCTCACTAAAATTCTCTGCATTCCTATCAGATTATAACAAATTTAAATTATACGTTGAAACGGAACAAAATAACGTCCCCATCTTTCACCACGTATTCTTTTCCTTCCATACGTACCAGACCTTTTTCTCTGGCACCAGCGTAGGAACCGCAATCCAACAAATCTTTGTAATTTACAACTTCTGCTTTGATAAATCCTCTTTCAAAATCAGAGTGGATTTTACCAGCAGCCTGTGGTGCTTTTGTACCAATCTTGATGGTCCATGCTCTTGTTTCGTCTTCACCGGATGTCAGGAAACTCATAAGTCCCAGCAGTTCATAGCTTGCTGCGATCAGTTTTTCCAGACCGGATTCTTCGATTCCCAGATCTTCCAGGAATTCTTTCTTTTCATCGTCATCCAGCTCAGCGATTTCCTGTTCAATCTGTGCACAGATAACAAATACACCACTGTTCTGTTCTTTTGCCAGTTCTCTGACAGCCTGTACATGTTCGTTAGAAGCTGCATCATCAGCCAGATCATCTTCAGATACGTTTGCTGCGAAAATAACTGGTTTTCCTGTCAGCAGATTGTATTCTGCCATCCACAGTTTTTCATCTTCATCTTCCACTTCCAGAGTGATGGCTGGTTTACCATCTTCCAGATGTTCTTTGATACGTTTCTGAAGTTCAAGTTCTTTTCCGGCTTTTTTATCCATACGAGCTGTTTTTGTTGTTTTTGCAATACGACGCTCCAGAATTTCAAGGTCAGAGAAAATCAATTCCAGATTGATAGTTTCAATATCTCTTACTGGATCAACGCTTCCATCTACATGGATGACATTTCCATCTTCGAAGCAGCGAACAACGTGAACGATTGCATCTACTTCACGGATGTTAGCCAGGAACTGATTTCCAAGACCTTCACCTTGTGATGCACCTTTTACAAGACCAGCGATGTCTACGAACTCGATTGTGGCATGTGTCACCTTCTGAGTGTT
>JAXJUX010000258.1:0-2387 GCA_036308845.1 Ruminococcus sp. | reverse complement strand
CGAAGACATTCCGACAGGCGGTACAGATGTATTGGTTTACGCATATCGGTGTGACGATTGAGATGAACAACTGGGATGCGTATTCACCGGGGAAACTGGACCAGCATCTGGAGCCATTTTATGAAAAAGATTTGGATGAAGGAAGACTGACCAGAGAAGAAGCAAGAGAAATTCTGGAAAGTTTCTGGATTCAGTTTAACAATCAGCCGTCACCGCCAAAGGTGGGAATTACCTTAAAAGAAAGTGCTACGTATACGGATTTTTGTAATTTGAATACCGGTGCGCTTCGTCCAGACGGAACCAGTGGTGTCAGTGATGTAAGTTATCTTATTTTGGAAGTCATGGACGAAATGAAACTTTTGCAGCCAAGTTCCAACGTACAGATTTCCAGAAAATCACCGGAGAAATTTTTGAAAGAAGCGGTCAAAGTTGCAAGAAAAGGCTGGGGTCAGCCGGCATTTTATAATTCGGAAGCTATCATTCAGGAATTGATGTATTTGGGAAAATCCATTGATGATGCAAGAGAGAGCGGTATTGCCAGCGGATGTGTAGAGACAGGAACGGCCGGAAAAGAAGCCTATGTGTTGACCGGCTATCTGAATGTGCCAAAAGTATTTGAGTTGGTTATGAACCGCGGATTTGATACGTATACGCAAAAACAGGTAGCACCAGATCAGGGCGATTTGAGAAATTTTTCTTCCTATCAGGAAGTATTTGAAGCCTTTTACAGACAGTTAAAATACGTCGTAGATGTAAAAGTTGCCGGAAACAATGTAATCGAAAAAATGTACATGAAGGAAATGCCGGTGCCATTGTTGTCTGTGATCACGGATGACTGCATCAAAAAAGGAAAAGATTATAATGCCGGAGGCGCTCGTTACAATACCAGCTACATTCAGTGCGTGGGAATTGCGACGATTACCGATTCACTGGCTGTTATGAAAAAACATATTTTTGAAGATGCGACATTTACGATGGATACCCTTTTGAAAGCGTGCAAAGCAGATTTTGAAGGGTATGAGGACGTGTTCGATGCGGTGTATCATCAGACACCAAAATATGGAAATGATGATGATTATGCCGATGATTTATTGAAAGATGTAGCGCAGGCACTGCAGGATGCGATTGCAGGACGAAGAACGCCGAAAGGTTCCAAAACAGTTGTGGAATTTTTGCCAACCACCTGTCACGTATACTTTGGGCAGGTCATGGAGGCGAGTCCAAATGGCCGTCATGCGGGTGTATCTTTGCCGGATGGTATCTCACCGGAAAAAGGAGCGGACCGCAATGGACCGACAGCCGTGATCAAATCTGCATCCAAGATTGATCAGTTAAAGACCGGTGGTGCGCTTTTGAATCAGAAATTTACGCCAAAAGTAATCGCAGGTGACGAAGGCGTTGCCAATGTGGCAGCATTGATTCGTTCTTATTTTTCTATGGATGGGCATCACATTCAGTTTAATGTCATTGACAAAGAAACATTGCTGGATGCACAGAAATATCCGAAAGAATATGAAAGCCTGATTGTCCGCGTGGCAGGATACAGTGATTATTTCAATAATCTGGACCGGGCATTGCAGGATGAAATTATTAATCGTACAGAACAAAGTTTTTAAGTAGAAAATGGACAACATCCTGATAACATCGGGATGCGATAACCATAAATTTATTATCGTAGGAGGAAATTATTATGAATCAGAAAATTGGTTTTATCGGCGGCGGTAATATGGGCGGCGCTATGATGTCAGGAATTGTGAAAACAGGTGTATGCAAACCGGAAAATGTAATGGTGTATGACGTATATGCACCAACACTGGAACGCTTACATAACGATTTGGGTGTTTGCACAACAAGTGATATGGAAGAATTGATTGCTACTGCACAGGTGATTGTACTGGCAGTCAAACCACAGGTACTTCCTTCTGTATTGGAGCAGTATGCAGCAAAAATCACAACAGACAAACTGGTAATTTCCATTGCGGCAGGAATCACACTGGGAAGATTAACAGGTCTGTTGTCTGAAAATCATAAAATTGTACGAGTAATGCCAAACACACCAGCGATGGTTGGAGAAGGCATGGCGGGAATCTGCGTAAATCCAAATGTTACTGCAGAAGAAAAAGAAGAAGTTCTGGAAATGTTTAGCTGCTTTGGAAAAGCGGAACTGGTTCCGGAAAAACTCATTGATGCAGTGGTTGGCGTCAGCGGTTCCAGCCCAGCTTACGTATATATGTTTATCGAAGCATTGGCAGATGGAGCAGTAGCAGAAGGAATGCCAAGAGCGCAGGCTTATACATTCGCAGCACAGGCGGTACTTGGTTCTGCGAAAATGGTGTTGGAAAGCGGAAAACATCCGGGCGAACTGAAAGATATGGTTTGTTCACCGG
>JAXJUX010000257.1:0-6449 GCA_036308845.1 Ruminococcus sp. | reverse complement strand
CTCCAATTGTTCTTTGGCTTTCAAGAGCAACTGGATATCTTCTTGTTTTATATACAGCACCTTTCGATACATATCTGCGACTTTGGAAATTGGCTCGTCTGCCGGACCAATCATCTGTAATTTCCTATCCCTGTCAATCCGCATCAGATATTTTTTGATATATTCCATTCCAACCGATAAAACCTGCTCATCCATACTGCTTCCGTGAATCGCAAACAAATGCGACGCCGGCGGATAGGATAGCAACTGTCTGTAAGAAATTTCTTCCTGATAGAACCGCTCATAATCCTGCTCTATAGCCGCCTGTATGCTGTAATGCTCCGGCTGATAGGTCTGTACAATGGCTTCCCCAGGCTGTTCACCGCGGCCAGCACGGCCAATGGCCTGTGTTAAGAGCTGAAATGTTCTTTCTCCTGCCCGATAATCGCTCACATTCAATGACAAATCCGCTGCAAGAATTCCAACTAAAGTAACTTTAGGGAAATCATGCCCTTTTACGATCATCTGCGTTCCAATCAAAATATCAGCTTCCTGATTGGCAAACTGAGAAAGAATCTGGGCATGTGCATCTTTTTTCTTCGTGGTATCCAAATCCATGCGAAGTACCCTTGCCTGTGGAAATTGTTTTTTTACAATTTCTTCAATCTGCTGTGTACCCGCCCGAAATCCTCCGATATATGGAGAACCACATTCCGGACAGTGCTCCGGCTGTTTCGTCTCGTATCCACAATAATGACAAACCATCTTTCCGTTGTAATGCAAGGATAATGACACATCACAATGTGGGCATTTGATTACCTTTCCACAGGAACGGCAGGATACAAATCCCGCATATCCGCGGCGATTTAAAAATAACATCACCTGTTCCTTTTTCTGCAGACGAATGTCAATTTGTTTTCGCAGTTCATTACTGATGATCGAGCGGTTTCCTGTTTTTAATTCTTCCCTCAAATCGATAACCGAAACCGTTGGAAGCTGTCGATATTCATATCGGTGTTCCATATGAAACAAACGATACGCACCCATCTGCGCCCGATAATAGGCATCCACCGATGGAGTGGCACTTCCCATAACAACAGGACACTGTTCCAAACGACTTCGCTCAATTGCAGTTTCTCTTGCATGATAGCAGGGAACCGATTCGCTTTGATAAGATGTTTCGTGTTCCTCGTCCATCACGATCAATCCCAGATTGGGAAATGGTGTAAATAATGCTGAGCGTGGACCAATCATAATTTGAATCTCACCTGTTTTGGCACGTTCAAACTGGTCAGAACGTTCTCCACTGGACAATTTGGAATGCAGTACCGAAACCTTATCTCCAAATCGATGATAAAACCGCATCACCGTCTGATAGGTAAGTGCAATTTCCGGAATCAGGAAAATCACCTGTTTTCCCTCTTTTATCACCGCTTCCATCAATTCCATGTACACCTGTGTTTTTCCACTTCCGGTTACGCCGCGTATCAAGCAAGGACGTTCGTCACCCTGTTCCCAGCCTTGTTGTATGGCATCCACCACAAGCTGCTGTTCTTCGGTTAAAACACAGTTTTTTGTTTCTTCCTGCAATCCCTTCACCGGATTTCGATAGACGGTCTGACTGCTGATTTTCAAAATCCCCTGTTCTTCCATCGTTTTGAGTACGCTAGAACTGACATTCAATTTGTTTACCGCCAGACTATAGGATAATTCTCCATTTTCTATGATTGCCTGCAGCACCCGATAGCGGGCTACATGGTGTTTCTTTTCATATAGTTGCAGTTGTTTTTGCGCTTCTTCCTTGCTGATTCCCAAAGAAATCCATCGTTCTTCCTTGTTTTTCATCTTTTGTTTTACAGGAAGAACTGTCTTTAATGCCTGTACCATGGTAGAACCGTATTGGTCACGAATCCAGGCTGCCAGCGCAATCAAACGGGATTCAATCGAGTTCCCATGATTTTCTATGGACTCTATTTCCTTCATCCGCTCCACTTCAAAGGATGGATATTCTGTAATCTGAATCACATATCCCCGAATCTTTCTGCTGCCATTTCCAAACGGAACCTGTACCTGCATACCGGGAACCAATTCCTCTCTTAAATGTTCCGGCACGATATACTGAAACGTACGATCCAGTTTTTCATTGGTAATATCAACAATAATATCCGCAAATAATTTTTTATTACTCATCTGCTCATTCCTTTTTGCATCGTAAAAACCAAGCTGTTACGCTTCGTTCTTACGATCTGCTTCCAGGATTTCCTGAATCAGGACTCTTTCATCCATAGGATATTTCTTTCCTTTGATTTCCTGATAGTCTTCATGACCTTTTCCTGCCAATACTACAATATCTCCTGGCTGTCCATGATGAATAGCATAAGCAATGGCTTCTTTACGGTCAATGATTTCCACATAGGCACCATCTGTTTTACCGATACCAGTCTTGATATCATTGATAATTGCCTGTGGTTCCTCATTTCTTGGGTTATCAGAAGTAATGATGGTCAAATCTGCCAATCTTCCGGATACTTCACCCATTTCAAAACGACGGTCTCTGGAACGATTTCCACCGCATCCAAACAGACAAACCAGACGATTTGGGTTGTATGCTTTCAGTGTTGTCAAAAGACTTTCCAGACTCATGGCATTGTGCGCATAATCGATCATCAATGTAAATTCATCCGAAACCTTTACCATTTCAATACGACCTTTTACGTGTGCCGCCTGCAGTGCCAGTTTCATATTTTCTTCGGATACATTGAAATGACGGCAAATAGCGATTGCTGTCAAAGAGTTATATACACTGAATTTTCCTGGCAAAGAAATCTCAACCGGGAAGTTTAAAAGTCCTTCTAACTGGTAAGCCACACCCAGTGTACCTTTTCCGGTAATCATCCGCGGATTTACAGCGCGCAAATCTGCTTCTTCTGAGAAACCATACGTTTCCAGCTTGCATGTGTGGCCTTCGATAATCTGTTCAAAATGTTCATCGTCACGGTTTACAATTCCTACTTTACACTGACGAAGCAGCATTTTCTTACATTCCATATAATGTTCAAAACTTGTATGTTCATTTGGTCCGATATGGTCTGGCTCAATA
Organism: Ruminococcus sp.; assembly: GCA_036308845.1. Lineage (GTDB taxonomy): Bacteria > Bacillota > Clostridia > Lachnospirales > Lachnospiraceae > Oliverpabstia. Next base: position 3,370 of record JAXJUX010000257.1, on the reverse strand, counting down.
TTGGTAAAAATCCCTACTTCAAAGGTAAATCCTGCCGTACGATGCAGCATCAGTCCCTGAGAAGATACTTCCATAACTGCACAGTCACATCCGGCGTCGAGCATCTGACGGAAATATTTCTGTACCAGTAGAGATTCCGGTGTTGTGTTAGCAGACGGAATCACAGTATCTCCAATAATGGTTTCAATCGTACCGATCAATCCAACTTTATATCCAGCATTTTCCAAAATGGATTTTACCATGTAGGTAGTTGTTGTCTTTCCTTTTGTTCCGGTAATACCAATGACTTTCAACTGTTCTCCCGGATATCCATAATATGCTGCTGCAATCAGCGCCATCGCATAACGGGTATCTTTTACCAGAATTACGGTTACGTCTTCCGGTACTTCCACAGCTTCTTCAGCCACGATTACTTTTGTTCCCTGTGCTGCAACATTTTTAGCAAATGTGTGTCCATCCACAACAGCACCTCGGATACAAATAAATAAAGAGCCTTCTTTTGCTTTTCTTGAATCTGCAACAACTTCCTGAATCTCCTGATCCATACTGCCCTGCAGACATGTATATTCCAATCTTTCTAGTAATTTCGTTAATTTCATAGAAAAACCTCCATTCTCTGTGTCTAATTTCTATTACACATAGTTAATATCATGATACCACATTTTCTTTTAAAATAGAAGTGTCTATTCAAATCGTTTCTTATCATCAATTTTTCAATGATTCTTAAGAGATTTTCGATTTCTTTTATAATTTATACATATTCCCCTCATATTTTGCTCGTATACTCTTTTTCAGATAGTTGATTAACCACTCACTATCTCCCCCCTCATTAAAAACAAAGGAATTAAGGCACTTGCGGTTCGCAAGTGCCTTTTCCTTTTATCAATATGTGTCCAATCGATGGGATTTTTCATTTTATCGTACTTTTTCCATTAAGGCTTCCTGTAATACTTGCGAAAAATTTATTCCCGCTTTTATTGCTGCTTCATTCAACCATTCTGGAATCGTTAGTGTTTTTTTTACGGCTCTGTTATTGTGCATTTTCGCATATTCAATCGTATCACATGCAATATAATTCACAAAATCATCCGGGGATTCCACAACAATATCTGCTATTCTTGATGCTTTAGGAACCTCTTTTCCTTCTTTTTCCATATCATACAAAACATATGCCAGTACATCCTCTGCCATCATAATTGCATCCTGTAAATCATCGCCGCAAGTATAGCATCCATCCAAATCTGGAAAGAATACTGAATAACCTGTATCCTCTGGTGTAAAAACTGCTGGATAGACATATTTTGCCATCTTTTTACCTCCTGATTTTATAAATGGTCTAGTTCATCTCACCCCTGCGTCCTTTAAAATTCTATTCGCAGTTCCTGTAGGAATTTCTTTACTCCCATGTCGTGGGATACGAATATCCTTTCCTGTTTTTGTACTATGCCATTTATCATGTTCTTTACCATGTTCCACAAAGAAACAACCGTTTTTCTTTAGTAACTTTACAAGTTCGGATGTTTTCATTGCTTCCTCCTTTCACACGTTTATTTTAATACGTATTTACACGTGTGTCAAGAGTCATTTATTACCAGTTTACAATCGGGTTGTCGCAAAAGTCATGCTGCATTACGATTTTGGACGGGAATCACTTCCAATCGTAAATCCTCCGTCCAAAATTTAACCATATAACGCATACTAAATTATAATAATTAAAAGAGCACAGGTCACACACACCCATGCTCTCTACATTACTTATCCAATTATTAAGAAATATCCCAACACCAAAATTCCCAGCACAATGCGATACCATCCAAACACTGTAAAATCATGTTTTTTGATATATCCCATCAGGAATTTGATTGCTAATACAGAAACCACGAAAGCGGTCAGCATTCCAACCAGCAAAATCACGATTTCCGTTCCCGTAAATGCCAATCCAAATTTAACTACCTTCAACAAACTGGCACCGAACATCACTGGAATAGCAAGGAAAAATGTATATTCTGCCGCCAGCTTACGGCTCATGCCCAAAAGAATTCCACCGATAATCGTTGCCCCAGAACGAGATGTTCCCGGAATCAATGCCAACAACTGGAAAATTCCCACAAACAGTGCATCCTTAAATGTAATATCGCTCAGTTTTTTCCGATCTGGTGTTCTTGTTTTATTATAGTGCTCAATCACAATAAACAATACACCATAAATAATCAGCATAACTGCAACAACCACATAGTTATTGAAATGTTCTTCTATCCAATCATTAAATGGGAGCCCAATGATGATTGCCGGAACACAGGAAACCAGAATTTTCATCCATAATACGACTTTGCTCATATTTATGTATTTATCTGCAAACTTCTGCATCTTAGCGAATCGTTCATCTGCGCTGAAATATTTCCAGTTACTCTCTCGTTCCGGAAGATTTCGATGAAATGGCCACAATTTCTTAAAATCCAATACCACAACGGCCATTACCGCTCCAAGCTGGATCACAACCATAAACATTTCCCAAAATGCCTCAGAAACATTCAGTTTGATAAACTCATCCACCAGAATCATATGCCCGGTACTGCTGATTGGCAGCCACTCAGTAATTCCTTCTACAATCCCTAAGAATATTACTTTTAGTAATTCAACAATATCCATACGCTACTCCCATCTACAAAATATAATTTCTTAATTGATATTATAATATGCCCGCTTTTCGCAGGTCAACCTTATTTCTATTTGTTTTGTATGGACTTATTTGTAATTCGGAGGGGACGGACGCAGATAATTGCTATGGATTTTCAAACTCGCTTTCCCCAATGTTATTGAAAAGCAATAGCAATTATCTGCTGTACTCTCCTCCGAATTACATAAATAGAAATAGACAAAAAAATAGTGCAGGAAGCGGGACTTGAACCCGCACGATATTGCTACCACAGGCACCTGAAGCCTGCGCGTCTGCCAATTCCGCCATTCCTGCACATCTAAGATATTTTGTTTTCGTTCCTTCGAACAATATGTATATTACACGATAAAGAATAAAATGTCAACAGTTTTTTGAAAAAAATTTATTTTTTTAATTTTTTATTTTTTCCCGACGATTACACCAGATTCGTCAGAATCTCTGATGTATTTTCGGAAACCAAAGTTGAACCTAAATGCTGTTACAATTAATGATGGAATACATAACAGAGATATGCCATACATCAAAAAGAAAAAGGAGCTGCATCGGAACGATTACAGCTTCTTGTAAAAATCGAATATGTTAGGCAATAAAAAATGCAGGAAGCGGGACTTGAACCCGCACGATATTGCTACCACAGGCACCTGAAGCCTGCGCGTCTGCCAATTCCGCCATTCCTGCACATCTAAGATATTT
>JAXJUX010000256.1:0-1708 GCA_036308845.1 Ruminococcus sp. | reverse complement strand
TTTTTCTGTAAAGAATGTCACTGTCGCATGGGCTTTTACTGCCACACCGCACACTTTTCCAGTATCTGAAGATATTCCCGATGGCACATCCACGGCAATCACCTGCGCATTTGTTTCATTGATGCTGTCAATCACTTCTGCAGCAATTCCTGTAATATCACGGTTACATCCGATGCCAAAAATCGCATCTACAATTACAGTATATTCATGGTAAGCCGGTGCAGTAACAAATTTTCCTGAAATTGCCTGATACATTTCCAGCTGATGTTTTGCATCCACGGAAAGCTTATCCATGGCTCCTACCAGACATACATGGGTGTCATAGCCTTTTTGCATCATGAGTCTGGCGATGGCGAATCCATCTCCACCATTATTTCCCGTACCACAGGCAATTAAAATCTTTTTCAAATCATACTTGCCGCTAAGCAGTTCTTCAACAACTGCAAGGGCTGCTCTTTCCATGAGAAGAAGCGATGGAATCTTTTGTGCTTCCATCGCTTTCTTTTCCCAGTTTTTCATTTCTCGTCCGCTTACCAAATATTTCATTGTTCGTTACTCTTTTTCGTAGCTGGAAAGGTTGTATGAAAGTCTCATTAAACTATCAAACAAGTGTACATTTTCAACTACTACATCTTTTGGTACAACCAAGTCTGTGTGTGCAAAATTCCAAATTGCTTTGATTCCGCATGCCACCAGCAAATCTGCCATCTCAGGTGCTGCTGCTTTTGGCAATGTCAGTGCCGCAATCTCAATATTTTCATTCTTAATAAATTCCTGAAGGCTGCTTGTCGGATAAATTGGAACCTTTCCAATCGTTTTTCCGATCAATTCCGGATTAATATCGAAAATCCCTTTGATGTCAAATCCGTTTCTTTCGAAAGCAGCATACTTAGACAGCGCCTGTCCCATATTACCGCCACCGATCACAATCATATTATGTTTTTCATCAAGTCCTAAGATTTTTCCAATTTCCTCGTGAAGATATTTCACATTATATCCATAACCCTGCTGTCCAAATCCACCAAAATGATTTAAATCCTGACGAATCTGTGAAGCAGTCACCTTCATACGGCTGCTTAACTCCCCAGAGGAGATTCTTTCCATACCGCTATCGAGTATCTCCCCCAAATATCGATAGTATCTTGGCAATCTTTTGATGACTGCCTTGGAAATCTGTCGTTCTTCCATGTTATTCCTCCTTGATTTCCAGTATATTTTTTATTATAATTGTTTGTTAAATTGATGTCAAATATTTATTAACATAACAGGAGGAACTTATATGATACTGGCATGCCAGAACATATGCAAAGCATTTGGTTCCAGAGAATTAATCAAAAATGCATCTTTTCATGTGGAAGATCGTGAAAAAGCTGCCATCGTAGGAATTAACGGTGTAGGAAAATCTACACTTTTAAAGATTATTATGAAAGAAATGGACGCAGATTCCGGCGAAGTTGTCATTGCCAAAGGCAAAACCATCGGTTATCTTGCACAGCATCAGGATTTAGCTGGAGAAAATACAATCTTTGACGAGCTTTTTCAAGTACGCCAGGAACTTCTTTCCACGGAACGCCGTATGCGTATTTTAGAGCAGGAAATGAAATTTGCCACCGGTGATTCACTGGAAGAAAAAATGAAATCTTATGCAAACCTTAGCCATGAATTTGAACTTCAGAATGGTTACGCATACAAAAGTGAAGTTGTAGGA
>JAXJUX010000255.1:0-8752 GCA_036308845.1 Ruminococcus sp. | reverse complement strand
GGCTTATTACAAAGGGAAAATAAACCAGACAGAAATTCCATGGAATATTTCGATTCAATATATTCTGGATGGAAAAGAATATTCTGCCGATGAGATTGCCGGAAAAAGAGGAAATCTGGAAATAAAATTTGTCGTTACGGAAAATAAAGCATATAAGGGAGATTTCTTTGACAGTTATGCGCTGCAGGCTTCCTTTACTCTGGATACGGAAAATTGTACGATGGAGCCGGGGAATTAAAGACAGGCGGAAATACCCTGAAAGCTGGATCGGAAGATTTGCAGGATGGAATTGTATCTCTGAATGTAGGCGTGAATGCACTCCATACAGGAATTGCACAGATTCAGGCAGGATTAAATGAGTTAAACAGTCAGTCTTCGGAATTGACAGAAGGATCAGCCGAAGTGAAAGCTGCATTAAAACAGATTCAGAGTGCGCTGAATGGTGTGTCTGTATCTGCAGAAGAATTACAGCAGCTGACGGCTGCTTCGGCAGAAGTGCTTACAGGCATTGCAAGTGTATCGGACGGGATTAATCAGTTATATGCAGCCGTAAGTGTGGATAGTTACAAAGCAGCCATGAGAGGGGAAGATGGTCAGGGCGTAGACGAACTGAAAGCTGCGAATACGCAGGCCATTCAGCAGCTGCAGCCATTGCTTACGCAGATGGATGGTGTGATTGCCAATTTGCAGCAATATACAAATATGCCAGTGATCGGAGAGGTTGTTACACAGCTGATTGATACATTAAATGGCTTAAAAACTCCATTGAGCGATATTGTAACATTGTTGGGAAAAAATAATGCATGTATCGAAGGTACAGAACAATATATCAGTGCAGTGAATGCCAATATCAAAACGCTGGCAGATGGAGCTGCGACATTGAAGGCAAAATATACAGAGTTTGATGGAGTGATTCAGGAACTTGTAGGAACATTGCAAACAATGCTCGGGCAGGTGGCTGAACTTTCCGCAGGAATTAATGCATTGACAGCGGAATATGAAAAATTAGATGCAGGAATCAATGAATATACAGGTGGGGTTGCACAGATTGTTGCCGGTTATTCCGAAATTTCCAATGGATCCGCTTCTTTAGTTGCAGGAAGCAAAGAGCTTGTAAACGGCAGCTCCAGCCTCTATGCCGGAACTACTGAATTGTTAAATGGAATCGTAGAAATTTATAATGCCACAGGCACATTAAAAGATGGAACAGGAACACTGGACGATGGTGTTGCTGAATTGCTGGTTGGTATATCAGAACTTTACGACGGAACAGGAACATTGAAAGACGGAACCAGTCAGTTCAGAGAAGAAACCGAAGGAATGGATACGGAAATATCGGATAAAATCGATGAAATGTTAGAAAGTATAACAGGAAGCGGATACGAAACCACATCATTTGTATCAGATAAAAATACGAACGTAGAGGCCGTGCAGTTCGTAATCCAGACGGAAGCTGTCGAAATTCCGGAAATCAGTGAGGAAGAAGCTACAGAAGAAGAACCAATGACATTTGTAGAAAAATTGCTGCATTTGTTCGGAATGGACTAGAGCAGTGTTTCTTGTATAACAGAGCTGAGAAATGAAAACGCTGAAAATCTTACGGATGATCAGATGGTTGTCTTGCATACATTAGTAAATCTGTAAAAAAGAAAGAGATTTGTTTTGACGTAAAACTTACAAAAATAATATTGGGGCAAACAGGGGATGGTTCCTGTTTGCCCCAATATTATTTTTGAATCTCACATTCTGTGATCACGTTTGTTCTTGTGATAATAGATGTTTCTGTGACAATTGTAGATATGTATTCAATTTTTGTTTGTTCAATACCTTCATAAGATTTTATTTTCCAAAATAAAATATCAATAAATTCTCCCACGCTTGGTGGTTTGTAAAGTGGACATGGAGCAATTTCCTGCAAAGTTTTTCTGTAAGGAGAATTCCAGCAGTTTAAAATAATAGTTCGTATATTGCGTTCCACACAATGGACATTTGTGTGGTATTTACGGGCAACAATCGGGAAAATGTTTTTGGTGACGAAAATAAGGTTATCTTCATTTTGAATAGCCAATTCCAACGCGGTAACGAGGTAATGATAACCCTTATATGTACTATGAATTCCCAGAGATAATGGCAATTCATGAATGCTTTTCATTTTATTACTCCTTTCAGAAAACGATGTGATTATATAGTATTAATACGTTTGAGAATGCGAAAAATGTCGAAATAAATCGAATGGCAAGATGACGAAAAATGACAGGATTTGTTATATAAATAGATAAGTCTCTTGAAATAGAAAAGTACAAATGATAAAATAGATATACTATGGATAAATTTTTTTGCATGGATATGGCACGAAAGGAATGGATTGAAATGTACGATTATTTGGTTGTAGGTGCAGGTCTCTATGGGGCTGTATTTGCATATGAAGCGAAAAAAGCAGGAAAAAAAGTATTAGTAATTGATAAAAGATCCCACATTGCAGGAAATATATATACAGATCAGGTAGAAGGTATTAATGTGCACAAATATGGTGCGCATATTTTTCATACAAATGAAAAAGAAATTTGGAATTACGTCAATCAGTTCATAGAGTTTAACCGTTTTACGAATTCTCCAGTTGCAAATTATTATGGTGAGTTGTATTCACTTCCTTTTAACATGTATACATTTAACAAGATGTGGGGCGTAAAAACTCCGGCTGAAGCGAAGATGAAGATCGAAGAACAAAAGAAAGCAGCTGGAATTACAGAACCTAAAAATCTGGAAGAGCAGGCGATTAGTCTGGTGGGCGTTGATATTTATGAAAAACTGGTAAAAGGATACACGGAAAAACAGTGGGGCAGACCATGTGATCAGCTGCCATCCTTTATTATCAAGCGTCTTCCGGTACGTTTTACATTTGACAATAACTATTTTAATGCTTTATATCAGGGGATTCCGGTTGGTGGTTATACAAAACTGGTTGAAACAATGCTGGAAGGCATTGAAGTACGTTTGGAATGCGATTATTTGAGCAAGAAAGAAGAATATGACAGTATGGCAGAAAAAATTGTTTATACGGGTCCAATTGATGCGTATTTCGGCTATCAGTTGGGAGCGCTTGAATATCGTTCTGTCAGATTTGAAACGGAAGTTCTGGATACGGATAATTTCCAGGGGAATGCGGTTGTAAACTATACAGACAGAGAAACTCCTTGGACAAGAATTATCGAACATAAATGGTTTGAATTTGGAACACAGCCAAAAACGGTAATCAGTCGTGAGTACAGTTCGGAATGGAAACCAGGAGATGAACCATATTATCCTGTAAATGATGAAAAAAACAGCAGCTTGTACGCTGCATACAAAGAATTAGCTGACAAAGAGGAACATGTGATTTTTGGCGGTCGTCTCGGTGAATACAAATATTATGATATGGATGCCGTGATTGGTTCCGCATTAAAATTATGCAGAAAAGAATTATAAGGATATGTTGCGAAAAATTAAAAATCCAAAGAAAAGAATAAGAATTTCTCTCTTGTTGTTATACGATGTGATGGCAATTTTACTGTCAGAATATATGGCATTGCTCATTCGCTATGAATTTCGTCCGGATAAAATCAATGTGGATCATTTGGAAACAATGCTGAAATTCAGTGCAGTCAACGTGATCGTTACTCTGGCAATTTTTGCTTTTTTCTCTCTCTATGAAAGTTTGTGGAGATATGCCAGTGTAACAGAACTTTTAAATCTGACGTTGGCGTGTATGGTATCGGCAGGTATGCAGTTGATTGGAACGTTCATGTTAGAATATCGAATGCCGCGTTCCTATTATGTGCTGTATTTTCTGGTACTTTTGCCGCTGATGATGGCAGGAAGATTTTCTTACCGATTACTGCGTATTGTAAAACAACGGCTTCACAATATAGCTGAGAATGAAAAACCTGTGGTCACTATGGTGATCGGAGCCGGAGATGCCGGTTTGGCTATCATCAAAGAAATACAGTCAAGTTATCATTTGAACTGGAAAGTTGCCTGTGTGATCGATGACAGTAAGGTAAAAGAAGGAAATAAAATTCTGGGAGTTCCGATTATTGGAGGTCGGGAATGCATCATAAAAGCGGCAGAAAAATATCATGTAGATGAGATTATTTTTGCCATACCGACACTGTCGCGAGATGAGAGAACGAAAATCCTGAATATTTGTAAAGAAACAGGATGTAAACTTCGTACCTTGCCGGGAATCTATCAGTTAATCAATGAAGAAGTAAGTATATCAAAACTGAGAGAAGTAAATATTGACGATTTACTTGGACGAGAACCAATTCAAACGGATTTAGATGATATCTTAGGCTATGTAAAAAATCAGGTGGTTTTGGTCACGGGCGGCGGTGGTTCCATTGGAAGTGAGTTATGCCGACAGATTGCCAGTCATGAGCCAAAGCAATTGATCATTTTTGAAATTTATGAAAATTCAGCATATGATATTCAACAGGAGTTAAAAATCCAATATCCAAAGCTGAATCTGACTGTTTTGATTGGTTCCGTACGAAACACACATCGTGTGCAGCAGATTTTCCGGGATTATCATCCGGATCTGGTATACCATGCGGCAGCCCACAAACATGTGCCGTTGATGGAAGAAAGTCCAAATGAAGCCATAAAAAATAATGTATTTGGGACCTTAAATACGGCCAGAGCCGCTCAGCAGTATGGAACTAAGAAATTTATTTTGATTTCAACGGATAAAGCGGTCAATCCGACCAATATTATGGGGGCATCCAAACGAATCTGCGAAATGATCATTCAGGGTTTGGCGCAAGACTCCCGGACGGAGTTTGTTGCAGTACGTTTCGGTAATGTTCTGGGAAGTAATGGCAGCGTGATTCCGTTGTTTGAACGTCAGATTTTGGTGGGTGGTCCGGTAACGGTAACGGATAAAAATATCATTCGTTATTTTATGACGATTCCAGAAGCAGTATCTCTTGTATTGCAGGCAGGCGCTTATGCAAAAGGGGGAGAAATCTTCGTGTTGGATATGGGAGAACCGGTTAAGATTGATGACCTTGCACGAAATCTGATCAAATTATCAGGATATCGTCCGGACGAAGACATCAAGATTGTATATACAGGTCTTAGACCTGGTGAAAAACTGTATGAGGAACTCCTTATGAAAGAAGAAGGATTGACAAGTACAAGACATAAACGTATTTTTATTGGTAAGCCAATCGTATTTGTTCACGAAGAATTTTGGGAACAATTGGCTGAACTGAAAAAAGAAGCTTACGAAGATGGAAATTATATTCGTGAGTATGTAGCAAAAATTGTAGAAACATATCACTATCAACAATAGGCGGAGGGAATTATGAACACTTTAAAAAGGGCAATAGATTTTACAGTATCATTCGTAGCGTTGCTTATGATCTGGCCGTTGTTTCTTATTTTGAGTATATGGATAAAAATAGATTCTCCGGGACCTGTGTTTTTTAAGCAGAAACGTGTGGGAATTCATAAAACACATTTTGAAATTCTGAAGTTTCGTACAATGCGGACAGATACACCAAAAGATATGCCAACGCATTTGCTGAAGAATCCAGAACAATTCATCACCCGTTCTGGTCGTTTTTTGAGAAAAACAAGTTTGGATGAACTTCCGCAGCTTTTGAATATTTTAAAAGGTGACATGAGCATAGTGGGACCTCGTCCTGCTTTGTGGAATCAGTATGATTTGTTGGAAGAACGCGATAAATACGGGGCAAATGATGTAATCCCGGGGTTGACAGGATGGGCTCAGATTCATGGCCGTGACACGATTTCTATTGAAGAAAAAGCAAAATTAGATGGCTATTATGTGGAACATCAAAGCCTGTGGATGGATATCAAATGTATTTTCCTTACGGTGCTGTCTGTCTTAAAGCATGAAGGAGTGCAGGAAGGCGGAACAGGAGCTTCTCAGGAAGAAGAAAAAAAATTACCATTGGTATCTGTGGTGATGGCTACGTATCGCAGAGATAAGGAACTGAAACGGGCACTGGCAAGTCTTGCAAATCAGGATTATGAGAATTTTGAGGTTGTTCTGGTAGATGACAGCGCAGCTGAAGAATGGAATAAAAAAACGGAACAATTAGTTGAAAAATGGAAAGAAAAGACCAGCATACCGATTATTTATATCCAGAATTGTGAGAATTGTGGTTCCGCAGCTTCCAGAAATTTGGGAATTACGGTGGCAAATGGGGAATACGTGGCATTTTTGGATGATGACGACAAATACGAAAAAGAGAAAATCAGCCATCAAGTCACACATATGATAGAAACAAACGCTGATTATTCGATTACTGATTTGGCACTTTACAAAGAGAATGGCAAATTGGAAGAAGTCAGAACACGTTATTACTTAAACGGAAAAGATTTGAAAAATCCTTCGAGATTGTTAGCGTTACACCTGATGTATCATATGACTGGGACAGATACGTTGATGTTCCGTAAGGAATATCTGGAAAAGATCGGTGGATTCCCACCAATTGATGTCGGTGATGAGTTTTATCTTATGAAAGAAGCAATCACTGCCGGAGGTACATTCAGTTATTTGCCACAATGCGATGTAAAAGCATTGGTACATACAGAAACGGAAGGATTATCCAGTAAAGAAGGAAAAATCAAAGGTGAAAATGTTTTATATGAGTACAAAAAGCAATTCTTTAAAGAATTGAAACACTCAGAGAGAAAGCAGATTCGCATGAGACATCATTTGGTGCTTGCTTATGCGTACCTGAGAAATCGCGAATATGGTCACTTCTTTATAGAAGGATGTCAGGCAATATGCTCTGCGCCAATCGCATGTATACGTTTTGTGTGTAAAAGAAAAGGATAAGAAGTTATGTGGAATAAAATCATTAATCTGCTGAAGACAACTTATGCACGCCTGATGTTTCGGGGAGAACCATCTCCGAAACATTGGGTTTTTTCGTCTGTGCATAATCAGACCTTTAATTACAATTCCAGCTATTTGTTTTTGTATGTGAAAGAGCATTGCAAGGATATTCATCCCTATTATGTTATTAACAATGATGAACTGAGAAAACAGCTTCAGGAACAATACGGGGAAAAATATTTTATAGAAACCAACACATTAGAAGGAATACGAAAAGTATTGTCCTGTAAGGTATGGTTTACATCGACAGCTCCGCCTTTGTATGGCGTTGGTTTTCGAAAAAAATATAGGATCATTAATTTATGGCATGGTGTACCGCTTAAAAAAGTTGGTATGAAACAGGAAAATTTATTAAAGCTTACACGTATGTACTATAAATATTTGTTTGCGGATAATTACAGTGCAGTACTAACGACATCTGCAAGTCTGGTTCCTGTTATGAGTGAGAGTTTTATGGTGGAACCAGACCGGATCAAAGTGTGGGGACAGCCAAGAAATGATATGTTGTTTGAGAAAAAAGACAGGCTGGAAGAATTGGCAAAATGCTATCCAGGGGAGCAAATTCCGGATTTTGAAAAAGCAGTTTTATATGCGCCTACATTCCGGGATCATGCGCCAACTAAAATATTTCCATTTCCGGAGTTTGAAAATGAAAGCACAAGAGAAGATGCAGTGAAACATTTACTTCAAACTTTAGAAGAACAAAAGCTCTTTTTGTGTGTGCGTATGCATTTATACGATCAGACCGGATTGGAATGGATGCAGTCATTAGATGTACCTGGAAGCAGAATCCGTTTTTTAAATGAAGATCGTGTATCGGATATCATGCGTGTTTTAAATGTTTTCGATTTACTGATTACGGACTATTCCAGTATTTATATTGATTATTTGCTCCTGGAGAAGCCCATTATTTTTCTTCCATATGATAAAGAAGAATATCTGGCTGAACGGGGAATGAATTTTGAATATGATCAGGTGACTCCGGGTCCGAAACCGAAAACTTATAAGGAATTGTTGAATTCTATGTTTGAGTTGTTGTATAATCAAGATAACTATGAGCAGCAGAGAGCAGAGATGAATCAGTTCTTTAACGAAATTAATGTTCCTTGCTGCAAAAAAATTTGTTTTCATGTTAAAACTATGTTAGAACAAAGAAAAAAGAAAACTTTGTGACAGTAGAATAATGGGAGAAAGTTTATGAAAAAAGTAATTACATACGGTACTTATGATTTGCTTCATTATGGTCATGTGAAATTATTAAAAAGAGCAAAGGCTCTGGGTGATTATCTGATTGTAGCTTTATCTACAGATGAATTTAATTGGAATGAAAAACAGAAAAAATGTTATTTTTCCTATGAAGAAAGAAAAAGTCTTTTGGAATCTTTAAGATATGTGGATCTGGTTATTCCGGAAGAATCCTGGGAACAGAAGATTTCAGATGTAAAAGAATTTAAAGTAGATACCTTTGTTATTGGGGATGACTGGGAAGGGAAGTTTGATTTCTTAAAAGATTATTGTGAAGTGGTGTATCTTCCAAGAACACCGGAAATTTCTACAACACAGATTAAAAAAGATTTGAGCAGCAAATAGGAGAAAAGAATCATGAAATTCACTCGTAAATTAAAGCATAAATGGAGAAAATTGATTCGTAAAACAATCAAGAAACCATTGAAAAAAGCAATCGGAGATTATGGAAAGAAACACCCTAAATTTCGCAAAGCCTGGAAAAAAGTATTATATGCGAAACGTAAATTTTATTACTGGAACAGAAGTCATAATGTGACTCCGGATGAGAAAACAGTTGTATTCAATTCCTTTAATGGAAAAACATATGGATGCAGT
>JAXJUX010000254.1:0-2130 GCA_036308845.1 Ruminococcus sp. | reverse complement strand
TTGTAGGGCGTATCATTGACAAGCTGGGATATAAAATTGTAATGATCTCCGATACCTTAATTTTGGTCATTGTGTGTTTCTTTTATGGATTTGCACATCATATCTTCCCGAAAGAGATTGCTTTTTTGGTGTGTTGTGTGAATTACATATTAGATTCGGTGATTTCGCTGGCGTCCATGGCATCCAATATCTATGTGCAGGATCTTGCAGAGAGCCAGGATGAAGTAAAGGCAACGATTTCCACGGGTGTGTCAATCAACCACATTATTACCGTGTTTATTGCGTTGTTTGGTGGTTGGATCTGGCAGACACTGGGAATTGAAACGTTGTTTATTATATCAGCGGTGCTGGGATTGTGTAATAGTGCGTATGCGGCGACGATTAATGTGGAGAAAGACAGGATGAGATAAATGGAGGAAAAGAGATGACCAAGGATGTAACATTGGCGGATATAGCTGCGGATGTGGGTGTGAGCGTGGTTGCGGTTTCGAAAGCATTGTCCGGGAAGCCTGGGGTTAGTGATGAGATGAGAAACAGAATCAAGATGGTTGCAGAACGTCTCGGATATATATATGGAAAAGGTTCCGGTGCAAAAACGGGAAATATTGGGATTATTATACCAGAACATTATTATGGATACTCCGTTTCCTTCTATCGCCAATTATATGAATGTGTAGTGAAAGCGTTATATGACGCGAAATATTTTGGGATTTTAGAACTGCTTACCAAGGAAGACGAGCAAACTGGAAAAATTCCAGTGGTGGTGCAAGATAGTAAAGTAGATGGACTGATTATTCTGGGACAGATGGATGTGGATTATGTCAAAACCATCATAGAGCAGACGGAATTACCGATTTGCTTTTTGGATACGTATCTGTCTGCTGTTGCGATGGATACGGTTATTTCGGATGGATATCACGGAACCTATACACTTACCAATTATTTGATAAAAAATGGTCATGAAAGAATTGCATTCGTGGGTAATGCAGATGCTACCAGCAGTATTGCTGACCGTTTCTGGGGGTATCGCAGAGCACTGCGTGAACATGGAATTGCTTTTCAGGATGAATGGGAGATTTCCGACTGCCATGAAACAGGAAGTAATTTTGAATTGAATCTGGAACGTGTGAAAGATGTTGATGCCTATGTATGTAACAGTGATTATGTGGCATATCGTTTGATTCAGAAATTACAAGAAGCTGGCGTTTGGGTTCCGAAAGATGTATCCGTGGTTGGATTTGATGACTTTTTGCCGATCGGGATGGAAGAAAGCTGTATCACTACCTATGGCGTGGATATGGTGCAAATGGCAAAAACCTGTGTGGATGTGTTGGATAAAAAAATAAAGGGAGAAGCGTATACACAGGGGATTCAGATTGTTACTGGAAGAATGATAATAAGAAATACGGTGAAAACGAAAAGTGAATAACAGGATTAAGAAAATGCTGCCATACCGGTCGTGATAACGTCGGCATGGCAGTATTTTTGAATATTAGCAAGGATTCTTTCGATTTTTAATTAAAAGAGTGATAAAACTCACTTAATACATGGAAGGCCAGTTTTTTGTGCTTTTTATCAGCGGAAAGCAACCCCTTTGTATTGTAATATCTCTGTGTGATGGAAGTTCTTCTTGGACATCTGAAATCATAAAGAATCCAAGGAGACATTCCCTTGATATATGAGATTTTTTTGATGTGTTCCGTTTGTTTTTCATATGAAGCGGAAGTATTAGTTGAAAATCCAAAACTCTGGTGGCCAAATGGGTATGGCGAACAGCCATTGTATGATTTGACGGTTTCATTGGATGGAGCAGCAGATGTGAAAAAGACAATTGGACTTCGTACACTTACGGTCAGCCAGGAAAAAGACCAGTGGGGAAGCGAATTTGCATTCATGGTAAATGGAATGAAGATTTTTGCCATGGGTGGTGATTACATTCCGGAAGATGCTGTTTATCCTTGGATTACAAAAGAACGTATTGATTATTTGTTGAAATCCTGTGTACGTGCGAATTTTAACTGTATCCGCGTATGGGGCGGCGGCTATTACCCATCCGATACATTTTTTGATCTGTGCGACCAGTATGGTTTGATTGTATGGCAGGATTTGATGTATGCCTGCAACGTATAC
>JAXJUX010000253.1:0-17433 GCA_036308845.1 Ruminococcus sp. | reverse complement strand
TCATCATCAACACATACATAATGTATTTCACATTCTATACCTTTATTTTTATAATATTCTCTAATATTCTTTCTATCTTCTTTAGACCAAAGTCCTCTTTCAAAAATAACATTTGCCCCAGCTTGTGCTATTTCTCCTACTTTTTTTGTTAAATATTTATTTAATCTTTCAGAAAATACATTATAAAATTGTCCTTGCTCATTGTTGATCAATTCATAAGTTGCTTCATCTGGAGAAATTATAACTGCATTTAGAGAATCCTTTATTGAATTTGAATAATAGCTTTTACCACTACAAATTTTTCCACATACAATTATTACTTTTCCCATTTAATTCATTCCTCATCTTTTATATTCATAGGCATTATATCATACATTTTATTATTTGCAACCCCTCCAATCAACGCAACAATAAGCCTTACGGGCAAAAAAGAGCATAAAATAAGCTAGGTTTTACCCTAGCCAAAATGTAAAAATATTTTATTTATATAGTTTCATTCTTACATCAAAGGCGCAATCAAACGAAGCATACTTCCGTACAATCGCTCCACGAGTTTTTCCTTTTTATAGACTTCCATCGTAATCTCTTTACACTGCTTCAATGTTTCCTGGAAATCGGCTTCGATTTCTGCAATCTGCGGAACTTTATAGAGCATTGCCGCACATTCAAAATGCAGATACAGACTGCGATAATCCAAATTGATTGTTCCTACAACGGCTTTCGCCCCATCCGAAATAAATTCCTTTGCATGAACAAATCCTTTTTCGTATTGATAAATCTTAACTCCTGCTGTAATCAGCTCCGGATAATATGTTTTGGCAAGCGCAAACGCATATTTTTTATCCGGAATACCCGGCATGATGATTTTCACATCGATTCCGCGTTTTGCTGCATAGGTCAAAGCAGTGATCATCTCATTGTCCAGAATCAAATACGGTGTCATAATATGTACATATTCTTTCGCCGTATTCAAAATATCCATATATACGAGTTCGCCTACGTTTTCTGTGTCCATCGGACTATCTCCGTATGGCTGTACATAGCCGCCCTGTTTTTGAATATTTTCCGGCATCTGTACATTCATATATTTGTCGTAATCATCGTTTCTTTGATCCCACATTTGCAAAAACATCCAAGTAAAACTTTTTACAGCCTCACCTTTGATCATAATTGCCGTGTCTTTCCAATGACCGAAGCGCTCTTTTTCATTGATATACTCATCAGCCAGATTGATTCCGCCGGTAAATGCGGTATGTCCGTCAATCACTACTATTTTTCTATGGTCACGGTTGTTCTGATATGTGGAAAGCGCCGGAATGATCGGATGAAATACTTTACACTGGATACCATCGGCAATCAGACGCTTTTCATAATGATAAGGCAAATGTGATAACGTACAGGTTCCATCATACATAAATCGTACTTCTACACCTTCACGTACTTTTGCTTTCAAAATCTCATAAATGGTATTCCACATGCGGCCTTCCGCCACAATGAAATATTCCATGAAAATAAATTTCTCAGCTTTTTGCAGTTTCTCGACCAACGCTTTGAATTTGTCTTCACCCAACGGAAAGAACTCCACCTCACCATTTTCAAACACAGGAAACTCTCCCGAATCATTGACATATTTACTCAGACTCGCCATCTGGAGATCGTCTTCTCTTAATTTTTCCGGTACGCTTTCGTCCTGTTTATTGAACGGGCGAACCTTATCTCTCAGCTTCACCTGTTTTTTATTGTAAATCCAGTTAGCCGGCTGCAATTCCACGAACAGATAAAACAACGCTCCAAATACAGGTACGATTGTAATCGGAACCATCCATGCCAGTTTGAAAGCAGGATTTCCCGGGCGGTTGATAATCACGATCACTACGATCAATGCAAATATAGATAATCCTCCATATGCAAAAAAAGCGTATTCTCGTAATTTACCAAAAAGCAAAACCAAAAGGGCAAGCTGCAGCAACAAGATCAGCGCCAATACACCCGTACGCCCAAAAATAATATGGTAAATACCTTTCCTACTCTTTTCTACAATCTGCTGCCCTGTATCGGATTCCAAAATCTCATGAACAGATTCCCTCAAATCCTGCACAGGCATCAAATAGTCTTTCTCTTTTTTCATAGTTCACCTAATTTCTGCATCATTTTCAAGTAAATATATCATAATCAAAAACGAAAGGAATGTCAACGCCAGCGTCATTGACATTCCTATAAGTTTACCCTTCCATCATTTCTATAAATGTATCCTCGGAAATAATTGGAATTCCCAATTCTTTTGCCTTTTTATTTTTAGATGAGGAGGAAGTTGTATCATTATTGATCAGATAATTTGTCTTACTTGTCACACTTCCCGTTACCTTACCGCCACGTTTTTCGATTTCTGCTTTCACGGCATTGCGATTCGGGAAATGGTTTACGCTTCCGGTAATGACAAAATTCATTCCTGCAAATTTTTGTTCACCTTCCACAGCCACTTCTTTCTTCCAGGTCAGATGAGACAGCAAGTGGTTCAGCATCTCTTTTCTGCCCTCTTTCTGGAAATATTCCACAAATCCCTTTGCAATGACAGGTCCGATTCCATCCACCGCGGATAATTCTTCTTCTGTCAACGCAATGATCTTATCTAAATCATAATCAAACTGTTTACAGATTACCTTCGCATTGGCAAGCCCGATATTTGGAATACCCAGAGCATAAATAATACGAGGAAGCTCTGTATTTTTTGCTTTTTCCAGACTCTTCGTCAGATTTGCAAAAGATTTTTCACCAAATCCTTCCATCTGTACGATTTCGTCCTTGTATTTTCCAATCTCAAAAATATCACCAAAATCATGCAAAAAGCCTTTGGCAATAAATTTTTCCAGCGTTGCCTCGGAAAGTCCATCAATATTCATAGCATCACGGCTTACAAACAAGGTAAATCCTTTGATTGCTTTCGCTGGACATTCCGGGTTACGGCAATACAGAGATTCCACATCATTGACCATTTCAATTCTGGCTGGACCGTTGCAGGCCGGACAACATTCCGGAATATCTTTCACTCCGCTTTGTGTCACATTTTCCCCAATCTGCGGAATGATCATATTTGCTTTATAAACTTTAATCTTATCTCCAATGCCCAACTGAAGTTTTCGCATGATGCTGATATTATGCACGCTTGCACGACTAACGGTAGAGCCTTCCAATTCCACCGGAGTAAAAATAGCCACCGGATTGATCAGACCCGTTCTTGACGGACTCCACTCAATCTCTTCCAATGTGGTCTCTGCCATTTCATCGGCCCATTTAAATGCAAATGCATTTCTAGGGAATTTCGCAGTTCTTCCCAGAGAATCTCCATACGCAATATCATCATACAACGCAACCAGACCATCGGATGGGAAATCATTTTCCTGTACTTTCTGTGCAAAATAATCTACAGCTTCATCCATCGTTTCACCTGTTACCATACGGTATTCCACGATATCAAATCCCTGATCTTTCAGCCATTCCATCTGAAACTGTCTGGAATTATGGAAATCCACACCATCTGCCTTCACCAGTGCAAATGCATAAAAACGCACGTGTCTCTTCGCCGTAATTTCATTATTCAACTGGCGTACAGAACCACTGCAGAGATTTCTTGGATTCTTATATTTTGCATCTACATCCTCTATCTGGCTGTTGATTTTTTCAAAATCAGAATAAGTAATAATGGCTTCTCCGCGCAAAACCAACTCGCCCTGATAAGGAATCTGCAGCGGAATATTGTCAAACACTTTTGCATTGTTGGTCACGACTTCACCAATCACACCATTTCCTCTGGTGACCGCCTTTTGTAATTTCCCATGATTATATGTTAAAACAATCGTCAAACCATCCATTTTCCATGATAATAAGGTCTGATTCTCTCCGATAAATCCTCGCAGTGTTTCTCTCTCTTTCGTTTTATCCAGAGACAACATGGGCGATTCGTGTGTTTCCTTTGGCAGTGCATCCACAGCCTCATACCCAACGGTAATCGTCGGACTGCCAGCCAGAACCATATTGGTTTCTTTTTCCAATGCCAGCAGTTCATCATACAATCTATCATATTCTACATTATCCATGATTTCCCGGTCTTCCTGATAATATGCCTTGGAAGCCTGCTGCAAAATTGCAGACAATTCTTTCATTCTATCGATTGCGTTCTGTTTTTTTGCCATAATTGTTATTTCCTCGCACTGTCTTAGTTTTCACTCGCCCATCGTTGTCTCGTTTTTCGTACCGCTTTTTCTCCGGCTTTTCCTGACGGCTATTTCCTGTTTTTTCCAAACGATTCGCGCTTGCATTGTTCTTTCGATTCCCTGTAGATTTTTCGTCTCGATTCTTTTTCGTCTTCTCCCAGCGATTCGTTTCTGCATTGCTGTTTCGATTTCCTGTGGATTTTTCATCTCGATTCTTTTTCGTTTTTTCCCAACGTTTTGTTCCTACATTCTCATTTCGTCTTTTACCGGATTTTTCCTGGTAATTTTTTTCAGTTTTTCCCGAATAAGTCTGCCCTGCTCTCACTGGCTTGCGATGCGTATCTTTTCGTACCCTGGATTCTCTGGTATCTGTTTCCATCACCAGTCGTTCTTTTACAGATAAAGAGGAGGAATCTTCTAATAACCGCATCAATTCCTGTTCTTCTTCCGAAGTCATATCACGATATGCCCCTTCCTGCAAATCACCCAACTGGATATTCATAATGCGTACTCTTTTTAGAGCCGTCACACGATATCCCAATGCTTCGCACATTCTTCGAATCTGTCGATTCAATCCCTGTGTCAAAATAATACGAAACTGTTTTTCACCCATTCGTTCCACTTTGCACCTACGCGTTACTGTATCTAAAATCGCAACACCGGATGCCATCTGTTTTAAAAAAGAAGATGTAACAGGATGATTGACTGTCACTTCATATTCCTTTTCATGATAATTCCCGGCACGCATAATTTTATTCACCAAATCACCATCATTAGTCATCAAAAGAAGTCCGGTAGAATCCTTGTCCAGACGTCCCACTGGAAAAATCCGTTTGGGATACTGCAAATAGTCAATTACATTATTTTTTTCTCTCTTCTCCGCGGTACATACCACGCCAGCCGGTTTGTGAAAAACCAATAACACTTTTTCTTCTTCTATTGTTACAGGTTCACCATTTATCTCAATATGTGCATCTGTGGAAATCTTCATACCAATTTCAGCAGTTTTCCCATCTACTGTGATAAGACCTTCCTCTACCAATCGATCTGCCTCCCGCCTGGAACAGACTCCTGCTTCACTTAAAAATTTATTTAATCTTACCAATTCCATTGTACATTTCCTTCTTTTCAAAAATATCTGCCGAGCACGAAAAAATTACTTTTTACGGTTTGGCTTCGCTTATTCTTCCTAAAATATAGTAAACGGGAGTGCCGCAAAACTGCTGCACTCCCGAAGTTCATCTTCTGCTTACAGAGGAACATCACTTTGAGGACATATCCTGTCGACCTTTATTAATTTACACCTAACTGAGACAAGTATTCCGCAAGTGCCGGGGCCGCTTCCAATGCTTCTTCATATGCCTGCTGCTGCTGCTGCAACAATGCCTGTGTATCATCCGCATTCATCGCCTCATCAATGCGCTGCTGCTGTTCCTGCGTAGGATTTGCTACTACATACAAACTTCCATCTTCTTTTGTATCTACATACAGACAACTCATACCAGGTAAAATGTTAATATATGATTTGTACTTGTGTCCAAAACATACAAATACGACATAACTTCCATCTGTTACCCCTGGTTTTGTATAAGTTTCTACGGAACTGTAAGAATCAATATACTGATTATTGACAATTGCTTCTTCATCCTCTGCTGAAAGAGTATCTACCAGTGTTTTTAATGTGGTTACATCTTTGCTTCCCAACGCTTCATAATATTTATTCATCAGAGCATTTACAGTAGGATACGCATTTTTTTCCAACACATCCTTTTCTTCCGGCTGCTGTGTCACCTCCAGTTCTTCTGTCGGTGTAGGTTCTGCTTCCTGTTCTTTTTCATCACTTTGTTCTTCGCTGTTCTGCTGTTCGGCTACCTGCTGTCCATTTCCCTTATCTTCAAAAGTATTGGCAATAAAACGAATACCAAAAAACAAAAGTAATAACACGGCAATGATACCAAATCCAAGCATAAAATATCTCAGATTGTCCGAAAGCCATTCTCTAAATATATCTCTACGCCTCATATGTATCTCTCCTTTACCGGGTACAATTCACGGTTCGGTACTTTCTCCATCCATACGTATTACTATGTATGTCTCTATCACTTAAGCAAACATACTATCTGAGTAATTAGAATAGAAAACGCATCTGGAGGGATTCGAACCCCCGACACATGGTACCGGAAACCATTGCTCTATCCCCTGAGCTACAGATGCGTAATGTAAGCCTTAACTCACACTACTAAACTATAGCACATTTCATTTTTTTTGTAAAGGGTTTGCGAATGGGTGGGGTATGTCTTCTTTTGTCGGATTTTACAAATGAATACAACCATCTTTCAAACGATAAGAATATGCTCTGTCAGACAGTACTTCTCTTGGATCCACACAATATTCATTAATCTCCTCAACCAGGCAACATAATTCCTCCTGGGAACTTTTCCCATCATCGGGCATCAGAATACATTCATGGATACTGCTTGGAATGATAAAGAAATCTTTTCGGAAAAGTCTTGCCGCTTCTTCCAATACTCCCGGATAAAAAATCACACCTGCCCCAAATCTTCTCTCTTCATTTGTAATCACATACATAGGAGAATTTTCTCCCTGAGGACCTACAACTTCTCTCATCGGCACAAATTCAGCCGGCAAGCATACATATGTATTTTTTCTTGCATCCAATTCCAGAAGTTCCTCGGAGATCCCCCACATTCGTAAATGATTGTTTTGAATCAATACAGTAGCAGGTACATGCTCCGGATGGTGATAAAATACCATAGCCAGATCCAGGATTCTTCGATGTGGAATTTCCTTTAAAAGTTCCTCATTTTTCTGATAACTAATCATTTTAAAGAATATTCTGGGGCGCAGTTTTTCATAATCAAGGAAATAATCCTGCGGAATTTGCATATCATTTTCATACTGTTCAAAACTCCAGATAATCTTCTCTACCAACTGTTCCATAGAAATTCCCATTTTCCAGAACTCATAGTAATCCTGTACATACAATACCGGTGATGTGC
This sequence comes from Ruminococcus sp., assembly GCA_036308845.1. GTDB lineage: Bacteria > Bacillota > Clostridia > Lachnospirales > Lachnospiraceae > Oliverpabstia. The sequence continues at coordinate 10,202 of JAXJUX010000253.1, read as the reverse complement.
GGCATCCTTTTTTCAAAAAAATAATTCCATCCAGCACGATTCCGTTATTCTTTGGTACTTTCTCTAATCTAATTTCCGTATCTTCTTCGATCATCTTTTGTAAAAGTTCCATTAATTCCATTGTAAATGTTGTATAATCCAAATTCCTGTTCTCCTTTTTTATGAAATTTGGATGGTATGGGGATATTTGCACGATTGTGCATAGAATAATGAAAAGGAAGCTTTTCGCTTCCCTGTTATCTTATCGCAGCTACATAAAAAATGCAAGAAAAAAGACCCCAAAAATATCGGGGTCTTTCGACAAATACGTTTTCAAATTACACACGAGACATGTATTCTTCAGTTCTTGTATCGATTCTGATTTTGTCTCCCTGGTTAACGAACAGTGGAACGTAAACCAATGCGCCAGTTTCAACTGTAGCTGGTTTTGTAGCACCCTGAGCTGTATCACCTTTGAATCCTGGTTCTGTATCTGTGATTTCCAGTTCTACGAACATAGGTGGTTCTACAGAGAATACGCTTCCGTTGTAAGAACAAATTCTACATACTTCGTTTTCTTTTACAAATTTTAATGCGTCGCCGATAACATCCAAACCGATAGCGATCTGGTCATATGTTTCAACGTTCATGAAATAATACAGTTCTCCATCATTGTACAGATACTGCATATCTACTTTATCAATACGAGCCTGTGGGAATTTTTCAGTTGGTCTGAAAGTTCTTTCAACTACACCACCGTTGATTACGTTTTTTAATTTAGTTCTAACGAACGCTGCACCTTTACCTGGTTTTACATGCTGAAATTCGAGAATCTGAACAACGTTTCCATCGATTTCTAATGTAACGCCATTTCTGAAATCTCCTGCTGAAATCATATAGAAGTCCTCCTTAATTCATATTGTTCTATGTCCTCACTTTTATATGCGCCAAATACACTGCTAAACAGGTACTTAGCTCAATTTTTTAATGTATATAAAGGAATACACAGAATCTTTGCTCTATATCATAAATTTAGCTATGTTATATTCTATAATACATGCTTTCATTTTTCAACTAATTTTTTTAAATCCGTCCAGATTTCCTGTTTTTTTCGTAAAAATAAAGCACAATTTTCTCCAGTTTACGCTTAAATACAATCTGAATTTCTTCTTTTGGATGGATCGGGTTAACTAAAATATTAGCCATCCCGCATCGTTTTGCCCCATACACATCCGTAAAAAGCTGATCTCCGATGAACATGGTACTGGTCAGATCCGTATGCATCAGCTTCATGGCTTTCTGATAATTCTTCGTGGAAGGCTTGTGTGCATTCTCAATAAAATGCACGTGCACATCATCATTGAACATCTTTACCCTTCCTATCTGATTATTTGACAACAGACAACAATCAAATCCTATCTCTTTCAGACGTGCAAATAACGCTTTTGCTCTGTCATCTGCCGGTGCTCCGTGCGGCACCAAAGTATTGTCAATATCAAAAATAAGTCCTCGATATCCTTCTTCATATAACTTCTCAAAATCAATATCGTACGTAGAATTCATTCTTTCATCCGGGTAAAATGTTTCAAACAGCATACAAATCTCCATTCTTTCATCTTATATTTCACAAGCGACTTGTCTTTTCTCATTATACTATAAATTCTATTACTCCGCCAGTGAAACTCAAAAAATAGCAGCCTACACAGCTGCTATTTCTTTTAACATATTATGCTCTTTTTGCAAGCACTTCATTTTCATAGCTTTCAATTTCACCATAAAAATCCAGATCTGATACTACGCCGCACTGTCTGCAGTATTCGTCCCAAACATCACCCACCGGATATGTTTTGAATGCTTCCTGCATAACCATCAGTTTTGTCATCTGATTGGTATCCTGCAGCTCTTTTAACATGGCATTTGGTGTCAGCATAGCATTTAACAATGCTTTCTGCCAGCTTCTGAAGCCTGTTGCCCATGCGGAAATACGGTTGATACTTGCATCAAAGTAATCCAATGCCATATAGACACGTTCCAGAGCATCGCATCTTACGATTTCTTTTGCCATTTCTCTTGTTTCATCATCATACAAAACTACATGGTCACTGTCCCAGCGAACCGGTCTTGTGATATGCAGTGCGATTTCAGGGAAGAAACAAAGCAATGCAGGAATCTTATCGGATACAAATTCTGTTGGATGGTAATGTCCATTGTCCATCAGTGGCAGGCATCCTTCATGTGTCGCTGCATACGTCAGTGAAAACTCTGCGGAACCTACGGTATAAGATTCTACTCCGATACCAAATACTTTGGATTCTACACATGGTTTTACCAGATTTCTATCGTATGGTTCGGAAAGAATTTCTTCGATGGATTCTTTGTAAAGCATTCTTGGAGTCATACGGTCAGCCGGAATGTCTTTAAATCCATCCCCTGTCCAGATATTCATAACACATGGAATCCCTGTTTCCTGCGCAAAATACTGAGAGATACGAACACATGCTTTTCCATGTTCGATCCAGAATTTTCTTGTTTCCGAATCAGGACTTGCCAGTGTCAAACCATCTTTTACTTTATCATGTGAGAAAAATGTTGGATTAAAATCCAAACCCATATGATATTTTTTAGCCAGCTCTACCCATTTTGCAAAATGTTTTGGTTCAATTTTGTCGCGGTCAACAAATTCGCCTTCTTCAAAAATAGCGTAGCATGCATGTACGTTGATTTTCGCTTTTCCAGGAACCAGAGAGATTACTTTTTCCATATCAGCCAGCAATTCTTCTGGTGTTCTTGCTTTTCCAGGATAATTTCCGGTTGTCTGAATACCTCCAGTCAAAGGACCATCATGGTCAAAACCGATAACGTCATCCCCCTGCCAGCAATGAAGGGAAACTGGAATATCTTTTAATTTTGCGATGACCGCATCTGTATCAATACCAAATTTTGCATACATTTCTTTTGCAGATTCGTATCTTGTCATTTTACCCTCCTAAATACTTGGTGATACACGGATTTCTTCGCATTTCATGCTCCCGAAATCCTGGTATCACTTATGCCTTATAAACTTTAATGTCAAAGGATTTGTGAATAGAATCCCTTGCTTCCTCCTTCGTGGAGAATTCTTTTGCTTTCAGCATCTGTGCAACAATATTTCCGATTGCTGTTCCTTCTCCAGGACCTGCATGTACTTCTTTTCCTGTTGCTTTTGCTGTCAATTCATTTAAATATCCTGCATTGGAACCACCGCCAACTACGTGAATACGGCTGTAGGTTCTTCCTGTAGATTCTTCGATACCTTTGATTGCGCTCGCATAGCATTCTGCCAGTGATGCATATACTACGGTTGCGATTTCACCCAATGTTTCTGGTACCTGCTGATTTGTATTTTTGCAGTATTCTTTGATTGCTTCAATCATGTTTTCCGGAGCCATGAAGCAGTCTGCATTTACATCAATACGAGTTGGGAATTCGCTGTTTTTTGCAGCTTCTGCACAGATTTCTGCAAAGCTGTATTTGTCGTCCAGGTTATGACGAACAGACTGAATGATCCACAGACCCATGATGTTTTTGAGATAACGGAATTTGTAATCGTATCCACCTTCGTTTGTGAAGTTGTTTTTATAACTGCTTTCAGAACAGTCAGCCACTTCACGTTCCAGACCAAGCAGAGACCATGTTCCTGAACTGATAAAGCAGAAATCATCGTCATTTGCAGGTACAGCAAGTACAGCAGAACCAGTGTCATGTGTACATGGAACAACCAGTTCCAGATCGTATCCGATTTCTTCTACGATTTCCGGTCTCATCATACCAAGACTTGTTCCTGGTGTAACCACTTTCTGGAAAATTGTTTTTGGATAACCTAATTTTTCAATCAGTTCGTAATTCCAGTCTTTTGTTTCAGGGCTGATCAGCTGGCTTGTAGTTGCTTCTGTGTATTCGTTTGCCATTTTTCCTGTCAGCATATAGTTGAAGTAATCTGGTACGAACAACAGGGCTTTTGCTTTTTCCAGTGATTCTGGATGATAAACTTTATCAGCCATTAACTGATAAATGGTATTGTACATAGCTTTCTGAATACCTGTCTGAGCATACAGTTCTCTTTCTGGAATGATTTTGTAAACTTCATCGTCCATTCCGTCCATACGGCTGTCGCGGTATCCATACATTTTATCAATCAGTTCTCCATTTTCATCAATCAGTGCGTAGTCAACACCCCAGGTATCGATACCCATAGAAACTGGAAGTTTTCCGATTTCTTTACATTTTTTCATACCTGCTTTGATGCTTTCAAACAACTGTTTGTGGTCCCAGCAAAGATGTCCGTCTACTTTTTTCATACCATTTTCAAAACGGTAGATTTCTTCTAAGACAATCTTGCCATCCTGTACACTTCCCAGAATATGACGACCGCTGGAAGCCCCCCACATAGTGAAGTTCTTTTCCTAATACCAGCAATGTTATTTAGACAACATTTCGATGTACGTTATAATATTCTTATAGATCACGCTATCTGCATCCAATCCGCAAATATCCGTCAATATCTGCGCATTTGTTTTTTCTTTTTTGATTGCCTTCCACACATCTTCTCCATCATTATCATAAAGAATTGCCGCTGCCGCTGTCTTTTCCAGTACAGAAGCATCTTTCCCATATTTATGAAGTAATTTAATCGGACCGATAATTCGTTCGTTTGCCCCCAGTTTTCGCTGTGGGTCTCTTGCATTTCGGGAAACGGTATCTACAATTGTACGGTCACAGAATTTTGCTTTGGAAAGGGCTGCAAATTCTCTCTGATCGGCTTCCTCATATCCAAATTCTTTGCACAGTACTTCATTTGTCACCGCATAATTTTCATCTAATAATTTCAAAATTTCTTCATCGTTGGCAGCATCTGCATAATTGGTGTACCCTTTGGTCCAGCCAAGGTATGCGATCACGCAGCTTGCTGCATTGTATGTATACAGCTTTCTGGTGAGGAAATTGGAAAATTCACCAATCGGCTTAATGGTTTTCGCAGCCGGCACAAAGCCTTCCAGCAAATCCGCATCACACTGCATATACGGATAATTTTCGGAGTTAATGTCCAACCCGCCATCCTCAATCGTCGTACAAAATACCGTACCTTCACTGACGGAAATATTGTCTTTTCCAATCGCTTCCCGCAATGTTTTTGATGGATGAGAGGCATTTTCTCCCGTGATGATATAATAGTGTTTTGTATCATCCAGAAGCTTCGCCAATTCCACACCGACATCTTTCAGGTTTTGTCCGCCAACAGATACAAAGATCAGATTGGCATCTTCCAGGTTTGCATCTTCCAGGTTTGCATCTTCCCATGTATATGCCTGATAATTTTCGACAATATAAGGATTTCTCACATTTCCAAAGAAACTGATTTTGAAACTTTTTTGTTCATTTAATTGTTTTACCAGTTCTTCATTTTTATCGATAAAAATAATTTCTTCCTGTGCTTCCTGCAATAATCTTGCAATAAATCCACGACCGGTTTTTCCAGCACCGACTACAACAATTTTACTCATGAATCCAACCCCATTCTTTCAACAGTGCAATTTTTTCTTTGATCAGCATTCCCAATTCTCCATCCGGTTCCAACTGACAAATTTTTTCAAGAATTGCATCGATTCCTTCTTCTGTTCGCATGCGCACCAGTTCTCTGGCAAACTCATCGCCTTCGCTCACGTAATACATAGCGGCTGCAATCGCAATACAAAGATTATCTGGACGAATTCCGTATTCCTGCACCAGACGAGCAGAGCCAACCAAACGGTCATCTTTTCCCAACTTGCGGAGTGGGTCACGGGCATTTCTCTCAATAAAGTCCACGATGGTATAATCCTGCAATTTTCGTTTAGAAGTCAATGTAAATGCCAACTGTTCATCCAATGGGAAATTATGTTTTTTCGACAATGCCTGCGCCGTTTCCTGATAAACACCATCCAGAATTTTCAAGATTCTCTCGTCGTGAGCGGCATCTGCGATTTTTTCATGTCCAAGCAAAGCTCCCAGATAGGATGTTGTTCCATTTGCTGCGTTATATGTATAGAATTTTCTTTCCAAAAATCCGGTAAATTCATCAATCAATTTCAGTCCCAAAATATCAGGCATCGGACCAGCCAGACGTGAAGCATCGATTGGCAATTCCCAGAAATCCTGTACATTGACGATCAATGGATCCATTTTCAACAGTTCTGCATCTGACTCAATCCCGGAACGCATAATGACTGCTTCTGTGATTCCTACATGTTTATGGAAATATTCCTTTGCATCCTCACAAATGACATCTTCCACACCATTTCTTAAAATTGTTGCCGGAAGTTTCCAGTTTTCACAGATAACCACATTCAGATAACCGCCCTTAGCAGCTTTCTTTTCAATCCCTTTTGTCAACAACGGAACCAAATCTCCCAGATTTTTTCCACCAACTGCTGTAAATACAGCGTCAGCTTCGGAAATTGCATCCGCCACTTTTTCTATATCCGAAAAACGAATGGCTTTTGCGCCTTTTACCACACAGTTTTTCTCACTGTGTCCCAAAATATTGACCGTATACTGTCCACGTTCATTGATCAGATCCACCAGCCCATCAAATTTTTCCACAAAAGTAAATGGTATTTCACTCAGATACAGCAAATGCCCGATAAATCCTCTGGCAATTTTACCTGCTCCTAAAATGACACATTTCATACGCTCAGCTCCTTTAATTTTTGATATTGTTCTTTCACCGCCGGGTATAACGCCTTGTAAATTTCAAAGCGTTTCATCAGCCATTTTTTGTAATTTCCCGTCGGTTCTATTTTCTCTTTCACACTACACAGTGCTTCGATAACTTCCTGCTCCTTCTCATACCAGCCACAGCCAAGAACACCAATCATGGCGGCTCCTAATGCAGAAGTATCTTTTTCTTCCACCATCCATACAGGAATTTGAAACAGTTCTGCTTTCAATTGATTTAACAAAGGATTGACGGAAGCACCGCCGCCAATTTTCATACCGGAAGCAAATGGTTTTCCCATGGCTTCATAGATATGATACAGACTAAAAACGACACCTTCAAAAACTGCATACGCCATATCTTCCTTGGTACATTCACCATGTAGTCCAAAAAACATCCCTCTGGCATCAGCATCCCAGATTGGCGCCCGCTCGCCATTTAGATAAGGAAGGAAGATTGGTGGCTGTCGTTTCGTCATCGACTCCAACTCTATTGTTTCATTTTCCAACAATCGCAAGCCAAAATCCAGCGATGCTCCACTGGATGCAGTCACCCCATAATGCACATGTTCATGAAGATATGGACCACTGACCATTTTGGAATTCATACAAATCGTTTCTTCAATAATACCAAGATGCTCACTGGTTCCTGTGATGTCAAACATATCCCCGTTTTTCTGAATTCCCATCCCCAGCAAGGAAGCATAATAATCATTCAGACCCACATAGACCGGAATTCCCTGAGGCAAACTTGTATGTCCCAACGAAAGTTCTTTGGTGTAACCTGCGATTTCCCTGTAATCTATGATCCTCGGTAATTTTTCTATAGGAAATCCAATTTCATCCAGAAAATATTGGCTGTATGTCTGTGTTTTCAGATTTGCCAATCCTCTCCAGGAATATGGGTCTGTCACACGATTACCCGTCAGTTTTTCACATATAAAATCTTTGGGCTGACACACCGATTCTACCTTAGAAAAATGTTTCTTGATATATTTTAATCTTCCAATCGGATAGGAAATGATGTTCGGATATGGCATCGAAATTTCTTTTACAAATGTTTCCGTATCATAATGTTCTTTTACCCATGCCAATTCCTCTGCTCCGGCTCCATCACTCCAACTAATCACATCCGTGTCGTTGATGATGTACGTCCCCACCTGAGAAGACAATCCAATTCCCTTCACCTCGGACAAATCCAATTGAGAAAGTGCATGACAAATACCTTTCCACCAGCCTTCGGTGCTTATTTCCTCATATTCTGCTTTTGCCTTTACAATCGTTTTATCCGCAAATACCTGCAAAACTTTTACCGAAGATGTCCCCAAATCAATACCCAATACACTATTCATAACAAAAAACCGCTTTCACAAATCCATCCGGACGTTTTCTTGCCAACTCAATTCCTTTTTCAAATTCTTCAATAGAAATCAGGTTCGTAGCAAAGTGTTCAATATCCACGAGTCCGTCTGCCATCAAAGTGACTGCCTTTTTATGCTGATTCCAGTTATTTCCGGCTCCAACCACGCGCAGATTGTTGATATGAATATCATCGATACGAATATTCATCACTTTTCCACGACCATAGCCAGCCAACGCAACCGTTCCACCTTTTCTTGCCAATTTGAGACACTGCTGAATACAGGTTTCGATTCCCGTTGCATCGATGATCACATCCGTTCCGCCTGGATGAATTTCTTTCATTTTCTCCATCACATCTTCTTCAGATGTCGCTATCGTGCAATATGCACCCATTTTTTCTGCTATTTTCAAACGTCTTTTTGTGGTTGCACATACAACGATTTTTTTCATTCCGATTGCTTTTGCTGCCGCCAGCATACAAAGTCCAATGGAGCCAGCCCCCATGATCAGACAGGTATCTCCCATTTTCGCTCCTGCCTTTTCCATCGTTCCCAGCGCAACACCAAGAGGTTCACACAATGCACCATGAACAAAAGATACATTTTCCGGCAAATCGCACAGACCATACGCCGGTACGATCACATACTCTGCATAAGCACCATTTCGTTTGAATCCGATTTCCTCAAAATCATTGCAATATCTCCAATTACCACTTCTGCAGGCTTCACATTTGAGACAAACAACGTCATTGCTCCCGATCACTCGTTTTCCGATCCAGTGACTGTCTTCTTCACTTCCTACAGCATCCACGATTCCGCTCCATTCATGCCCCGGTGTCAATGGATAATTGGCTGCAATATTTCCATCCAATACTTCCAGATCCGTTGCACAAATCGCTGCTGCTTTTACTTTTACACGCACAAATCCAGCCTGTGGCTCTGGTATGTTTACCTGCTCTAATGAAATATTTCCCGGTTCCTTAATCACTACTGCTTTCATATACCACACCTCCAAAACTCTTTCTATTGATTATATTATCACGCTGTGATACAATTAGCAATAGGAATGACTTGTATTATCAGAAAAGGAGGTTTTCTCTATGAATAAGCAACTATTTTTCGATACAAAACTGACAGACAATCAGGCTGCTCTCTTTTATCTGGGGCAGGAAGGCTACCTGATTAAATATCGTGATACCTATATTCTTACAGATCCTTATCTTTCCGACTATGTGGATCAAAATTGCTGCACGGAAACTGTCAAATGGGTCCGCAATTATCCTGCACCGATTGCAGCCAGTGAACTGGATTTTGTAGATTATGTACTCTGCTCTCATGGACATGCAGACCACTCTGATCCCTATACATTAAGCGCAATTGCAAAAGCAAATCCAGACACTGTGTTTATCGTGCCTGAACCAATCAAATCCGACTATCTTGCTTATGGAATTTCACCAGAACGTCTGATTGGAGCGATTGCAGATGAACCATTGCAGCTTTCCGGATGCTGCATCGTTCCTGTTCCATCCGCCCATGAAGAATTGCGACAGGATGAAAACGGAAATTATATCGATCTGGGATATAAAATACTTTTGGATGATATTTCTATTTACCATGCTGGAGATTGCTGCATCTATGATGGTCTGGCAGAACGCATCATGAACGTAGATGTTCTGATGGCTCCGGTGAACGGACGCAGCTATTTCAAATTAAGAGACGATATTATTGGAAATATGACTGCCGAGGAAGCTGTGCTTCTGGCAAAAGAAGTGCATGCCGATCTGCTGATTCCGATGCATTACGATCTGTATCCGATCAACTGCATCAATCCGGCACATTTTGTGGATAGTTTATATACCATAAATCCGACACAAAAATTTCATATGTTCGTACCAGGGGAACACTATATCTATCACAAGTAAATGATACTTATTTGTAATTCGGAGGGTAGGGATACAGCAGATAATTGCTATTGCTTTTCAATAACATTGGGGAAAGCGAGTTCGAAAACCCTTTTCTTAGATTGACTTTGGCGCGAAGACTTTTCTGAGCGTCAATTTAGTCAATCTTAGAAAAGATTTGAGAAGGAGCGGCCTGTTATTGAAAAGCAATAGCAATTATCTGCGTCCG
>JAXJUX010000252.1:0-5284 GCA_036308845.1 Ruminococcus sp. | reverse complement strand
TTTTCAAACTGCATAAAGTGTGAAGCCTTGACAAGAATCGTATCTTTTTCTTTTACTAACACATCCAACTGTCCCAGAAGTTCATCTAATGTATTCAAATGAACAATTTCAAGTTCTGGATTTGCTTCCTGTGCTGCGCGTTTCATATTTTCACACAATGGTCCCACACAGATCAACAGATCGATTCCGCAAGTTCCTGCAAATGTTCCAACTTCTGCATGAAGCTGTGCTTCATTTTCTCCAAGTTCTCCCATATCACCGAGAACAGCAACATTTCTTCCAAGTGCATCTTTCAAAATTCCCAAAGACGCTTTCATAGACATCGGATTTGCATTGTAGCAATCATCTACAATTGTGTATTTTTCGGTTTCCATGATGTTGAAGCGGCCACTCACTGGCTGAAGGCTTTCGATTCCGGCTTTGATTTCATCCAGTTCCATACCATATGCAAGACCTACTGCGGTTCCTGCCAGTGCATTGTATACCATATGCTGTCCCGGAATTGGAACTACAACAGAAAAATCACCTTTGAATGTATGTATTTTACAGGAAATCCCTTTCAATCCCTTACTTTCCACTTCATCTGCATATACAGGATAAGAAGCATCCAGACCAAAGAATACCGGGGATTTATCCTGAACAGATGCTACGGTTGCTAATTTATCATCATCGCCATTTAAAATTACTGTTGCATTTGGTCTTAAATGGTCAAATACTTCTGTCTTTGCTTTCAATACGCCATCTCTGTCTCCCAAGTTTTCCAGATGACAGGTTCCAATATTTGTAATAACACAGGTATTTGGTCTTGCTACTGTTGCCAAACGATGCATTTCATTAAAATCGCTAATTCCCATCTCAAGAACTGCAATTTCGTCCTCATCACGCAGACGAAATACCGTCAATGGCAATCCCAATTCATTATTAAAATTCCCCTGTGTTTTCAACACACGATATTTCTGTGCCAACACAGCTGCGATCATTTCTTTTGTACTTGTCTTTCCAACACTTCCTGTAATTCCAATCACCGGAATCTGAAGCTGATCCAGATAAAACGCTGCAATATCTTTTACTGCCTGCAGGGAAGATTCTACCTGAATATAAGGAAATGCTGCATCTTCCAACACTTTTTCAGACAAAGTACAGGCTGCACCCGCTTCCATAACCTGTGGAATAAAATCATGTCCATCCACACGCGCACCTACGATTGGCACAAACAAACATCCCTTTTCTACCTTTCTGCTGTCAGAAGTGATTGCTGTCACGCAGATATTTTTTGCTTCTTCTGGTCCGACATAAGTTCCATGACAAGCCTCTGCTATATGTTCTAATGTAAGATTTTTCATAGTCTACCTCTATCCATATATATTTTTAACCGTTCAGCCAAAGCTGAACGGTTTTGAATTTGTTCATCAAATATTTGTAATTTTTCCGGACATTCTCCGCCAAACAATTATGAATATTTTTTCAAAGAAATCTTGATCAGTTCCTCACACAGACTTGGATAATCGATACCAAGCGCTGCCGCTTCCTGTGGTAATAAGCTGGTTGGTGTCATTCCTGGAAGTGTATTTGCTTCCAGACAGAACATTTCTCCATTTTCACGCATCATAAAGTCAAGACGAGCATATCCTTCAATACCCAATGCTTTGCATCCTGCAACTGCATATTTCTGCATACGAACAGTCTGTTCCTGCGTGATCTCTGCCGGACAGGTTTCTACTGCTGCACCTGCAGAATATTTATTTTTATAGTCATAGAAGCCTTCGATTGGGGCAATCTCAATAACTGGATATGCTTTTCCATCTACAACGCCAACAGAGAATTCTCTTCCATCTACGTATTCTTCCACTACTACCTGATCTTCATAAGAAAATGCACCTGCTAATGCTTCTTCGTATTCCTGTTCATTGTGTGTAATATAAACGCCTACGCTGGAACCACCGCAGCAAGTTTTTACCACAACTGGGAATTCCATATCGTAATCTCTTAATCTAGTACTGGATTTTCCTTTTTGCAGTTCCACTCCCTTTGGAGTTGGTACCCCAAACATACGGAACATCTTTTTGGTAATTCCTTTATCCATCGCCATCGCACTGCTCAAATATCCAGTTCCTGTATAGCAAATATGATTCAGATCAAATGTCGCCTGTACTTTTCCATCTTCTCCATTAGCTCCATGAAGTGCAAGAAATACCACATCCGCTGCTTTACAAAGCTCCATAACCTGTGAACCGAAAAATTCCCTTCTGCTCTTTTCGGTTTCTTTTACTTTATCATTGAAACTCTTGATATATTCAGCTTCTTTGTCCACGTCATAATTTTCTGCAAAAGCACTCTCTGGATCTGCTCCCTCTTTTCCGAAAAATACATCTACCAGAATCGCCAAATGTCCTTTCGAACGAAGTGCTTTGCATACATTTGTTCCGGAAACAATAGAAACATCACGTTCTGTACTTGTTCCACCTGCTAATACCACAATTTTCATTATTTATCTTCTCCTTTATTACTACAATTCTATTTATAATATGCCACATAACTTTTCGACATCTCACGTCCCTATACCATATTAATATACAATAACCGGATATCCGATTTCCATGGCGTCAAAAACTTTTTTTGCATTCTCTGCTGGAGTATTGATACATCCATGAGAACCGCTTGTCATATAAATCTGGCCTCCAAATTCTGAACGCCAGTTAGCATCATGAATTCCAACATTTCCATTAAACGGAAGCCAATACGTTACTTCATTGCTATATCCTTCCCCCGTCAATGTCCATGGAGAAATCTTACCATCAATCGCCCATACACTGCCCCTTGGAGTCTTACGATCCTCCACAGTTTCTGTTCCAGTTACTACTGGTGTATCTACAACCAGTTTTCCATTTTTATAGCACCACATTCTCTGCTCTTCGATACTGACCTCTACATATGTATCTCCAATATCATTCGTAGCCCTGCATTTTCCTTCATATAGGTAAATAGGCTCAATCGTAGCTTCTTTTCCTTCTGAAATTGCCTGAATCAATGCATCTACTGTAGCTTGCTTTTTAATAACCCAGCCATAATCTCCACCTTTCAACTGGATTTTTTCTCCTTTGGAAGTAGTAAATTCATGTGTCAATCCATACGTATCATATTCATACTTCAATTCCTGCACATATTCTTCTGCTTTGGTGGTATCAATTGTCCACTGACCATCTTCCCCTTTTACCAGCCAATCTTTAATTACAGAAGCATCCACAACCTCCGTACGATCATCGAAATCATATGTCAGTTTTGTCTGTAAATAGCGATTCAATGTATCTCTTTCATTAACCAATGCTTCATTATCCTGATAAATAGACGGTTTTAAATAACAATCCAGTTCCACCAGATTAATTTCTGTCTTACTATAATCCAGAGCTTCTATAATCGCAGCTTTCACTTTTTCCTGATCCAGCTGATTCCCTTCCACTTCCGGAATAATTTCATAAGAAGTTCCATTATCCTTTAAATACGCATCTTGCGGAACGGTTATATTTTCTTCCTGAAAACATTCCATATCCGCCATAATTTCATCTACCAAAGACTGATCATATGCAGCATTTGCAGTAAATTCATGTTCCGTTTTGTTGGAAAACGAAGAAATCCACGCCCAATTGTTTTGGTTTTCCAGCAATTCATCAACTTTATTATCATCTATGTAAGTCAATGCTACCTGCTCTGCTGTGATTTCTTCTGTGCTTCCATCTATTTTCACAATACACAAAGAATATTCTTCTATTTTATCCTGAATCGCCTCTTTTATCTTCTCAACACTTTTATTACTGGCATCAATGCCATTAATCACCGTTCCTTTCAGAAAATGACTGGAATAATGCAACGACATAGCCACATATCCAAAACTAACAATGAGAAGATATCCGATCAATACACTCAGAATTATGATCTTCGCTTTCTTCTTTTTCATAAATCTCCTTTACTCCACAGCTTGCACCGGCTGTTTTCCCTAAAACACTTTCTCCATTACCCTATACGGTTTCATTTTAACATTTAATCATTCTTAGGTAAAGCACTTTAGAAAATTGTAAATACATCACTGTCCAAAATTATCTATTTATTTTTATGCAATCGGTCAAACTAAAATCTCTGCCTTAATGTATATATTTATTATTTTTTTGCTCTATATTATCTCAAAAGAATTTCACATAGGAAACAATTGATTATTCATACATTTTTTTATATTATTATTATTATAACTACATATGAAATTTACAAAGAACCAAAGAGGATGCCAGGTCAGTTTTTCTGCTTGGATGATTAACACTACATATATCATTTTAAGAAAGAGAGGAAAGAATGACAAAGAACGCGAACACCCAATGGCATCCCGCATTTTGTTCTGCTATCAAACTGGAACTGCGCGAAGATGCCGAATATTTATCTTACACAAATGAGTATACTATTAACACAAAACCACTTCAGGCAGACCTAATAATCATAAAAAAGCCATATGATGTGCAAATTAAAAACGAAATCGGCAGATTGTTTAGAGGACACAACATTGTGGAATACAAATCCCCCGATGATTCTTTGAATCTTGATACTTTTATTAAAGTAATTGGCTATGCATGTCTGTATAAGGCAAATGAAGTTCATACAGAAGATATTTCCCTTGAAAATATCACACTCTCGTTTATCCGTAAGCGAACTCCAAGAGATTTATTCAAATGGCTTACAGCAAACGGATATGAGATTACAGAAAAATACAAGGGAATCTATTACATTACTGGTGAACATTTATTCCCTGTACAGATAATAGTTTCAAAAACACTATCGAAAAAAGATCAAAATTGGTTAACTCTTTTACATGATGATCTTAATGAAGATGATGTCAGAAGGGCCGTATCAGAAACACAAAAACTGACACACAAAGGGGATAAAGACAATGCAGACTCGGTCTTGCAAGTAGCAATCAGAAAAAACAAAGATATTTTTGAATTAATAAAAATGGAGGATGATACTATGTGTGAAGCCTTACGGGAATTAATGGAACCTGAAATTAAAGAAGCACTTGCGAAAGCTACCGAAGAAGGGCTTGCAAAAGGACTTGCTGAAGGACTGGAAAAAGGACTCGAAAAGGGGCTCGAAAAGGGGCTCGAAGAAGGCCGTGTAAAAGGGCTTGAAGAAGGTCGTGCTGAAGGTCGTGCTGAAGGTCGTGCTGAAGGTCGTGCCGAAGGAGAATTATTTAATCTTTTTCGTCTTGTACAAAAAAATATTTTAACAAAAGAAATCGGTGCCA
>JAXJUX010000251.1:0-11094 GCA_036308845.1 Ruminococcus sp. | reverse complement strand
TGCCTTTGGAAGGGGATTGGAATACATACTTTCTTTTTACGAATTACAAATAATAAAAAAACAGAGCCAGTTTCCTGACTCTGTTTTTGAATGTTTCTAGTCTGATAATTATAATTTTACAACGTTAGCTGCCTGCATTCCGCGAGCGCCTTCGGTTAAGTCATAAGTTACAGCCTGACCTTCATCCAGGGATTTGAATCCTTCTGCCTGGATTGCGGAGAAGTGTACGAATACATCAGCTCCATCTTCGCCTGTGATGAATCCGTATCCTTTTTCTGCGTTGAACCATTTAACAGTTCCTTTGTTCATGATGTTACCTCCATAAAAAAATAGAATAATAAAATAATAGAAAAATGTGGAAAGAGAAAAGAAAATAAAAAAACCATTGGGCTAAGCACAACTGATAAAAAATAGTGCCCCTGCCAATGGGTATTATTAAATATCCGTATCTCTTTACCGTGTTTATTATAGTGAGTAAATATTAAAAAGTCAAGGGAAAGTTCGACTATCGAACCAAAACGACAAATGTCTATCTACGAAAAATACTATAAGAATGGTGGCATTTGGAAGTTGATTCTGGATTCAGATTATGCTCGACAAGGTGTCTGTTTTCGTGTATTATAGTATTGATAAGAGCAGCATCCAAGGGGATATTCTGCTCATTTATAAAATCAGATGTAAAACAATGAATCATTACATAGGATAAATGTCTGAATGAAAAGATTTTTAGTTAGGAGAGAGAATATGATTAATAAATTAGTTGAAAAAATCCAGAAAACTCATGCACCAATCGTTGTAGGTTTAGACCCAATGTTAAATTATGTTCCAGAGAATGTTCAGAAAAAAGCATTTGCTGAATATGGAGAAACATTAGAAGGTGCTGCAGAAGCAATCTGGCAGTTCAATAAAGCGATTGTAGACGCAACATACGATTTAATCCCAGCAGTAAAACCACAGGTTGCTATGTATGAACAGTTTGGTCTGGAAGGTATGAAAGCATTTAAGAAAACAGTGGACTACTGTCATGAAAAAGGTTTGGTTGTAATCGGTGACGTAAAACGTGGAGATATCGGATCTACATCTGAAGCATATGCAGTAGGACATCTGGGTAAAGTACAGGTTGGTTCCAACAGCTTCTACGGATTTGACGAAGATTTCGCAACAGTAAACCCATATCTGGGATCCGACGGTATCAAACCATTTATCAAAGTTTGTAAAGAAGAAAATAAAGGTCTCTTTATTCTGGTTAAAACATCTAATCCATCCAGTGGAGAATTCCAGGATCGTCTGATCGATGGACGTCCATTATACGAATGGGTTGGTGAACAGGTTGCAGCATGGGGCGCTGATCACATGGGTGATTCCTACAGCTATATCGGTGCTGTAGTTGGTGCTACTTATCCAGAACAGGGTAAAATTTTAAGAAAAGTTATGCCAAAAACATTCATTCTGGTACCAGGATACGGTGCACAGGGTGGTAAAGGAAAAGACTTGGTACACTTCTTCAATGAAGATGGTCTGGGTGCAATCATTAACTCCTCCCGTGGTATCATTGCTGCATACAAACAGGAAGCTTATGCGAAATTTGGTGCAGAAAACTTTGCAGACGCATCCCGTCAGGCAGTATTGGATATGATCGCTGATATCGATGGAGCTTTACAGGCTGCAAAATAAAGATGTAAAGGTTAAAAGGATTTTTGACCCTGGTATCAAATAAAATGCCAAGTATCTGTAAAAGGAGTCATTACCATGAAAACAAAAGAACGTTGCACTGTAGTAAGTCAGGAATGCATTGGAACTGACATCTATAGTATGTGGATTCAGACAGAACAGATTGCCAAAGAAGCAAAACCAGGACAGTTTGTTTCTGTATATTCAAATGATGGTGGAAAATTACTTCCACGTCCTATCAGTTTGTGTGAAATTGATAATGAAGCAGGAAAATTACGTATTGTATATCGTGTAACTGGTAAAAACACAGGAACAGAAGAATTTTCCATGATGAAAGCGGGAGATAAAATCTCATTAGTAGGTCCTTTGGGAAATGGATTTCCTCTGGAAGCAGCAAAAGGAAAAAAAGTATTCCTGATGGGCGGAGGAATTGGTATTCCTCCGATGGTTGAGACTGGAAAACAGCTGGACGGTGAAGCAATCAGCATTGCCGGATATCGTGATGAACTGTTTTTGACAGAAGAATTAGGAAAAAATGGAGCATTGTACATTGCTACAGAAAGCGGAAGTGCAGGAACAAAAGGAAATGTTATGGACGCTATTCGCGAAAATGGACTGGAAGCGGATATGATTTTTGCCTGCGGACCAACACCAATGCTTCGTGCAATCAAAAATTATGCAGAAGCAAACGATATTCCATGCTATATTTCTTTAGAAGAAAGAATGGCATGCGGAATCGGTGCGTGTCTTGCTTGTACCTGCAAATCAAAGGAAAAAGATCATCATACAAATGTAAACAACAAACGTATTTGTAAAGATGGTCCTGTATTCCTGTCTACGGAGGTGGAAATCTGATGAATATGAAAGTCAATATTGCCGGCGTAGAATGGAACAATCCGGTAACAGTAGCATCCGGTACTTTTGGTTCTGGTGCAGAATTTGCAGAATTTGTAGATTTGAATAAATTAGGTGCAGTAACAACAAAAGGTGTTGCCAACATCCCATGGGCAGGCAATCCAACACCACGAGTTGCTGAAACTTATGGCGGAATGATGAATGCAGTAGGTCTTCAGAATCCTGGAATCGACCTGTTCTGCAAACGTGATATTCCATTTTTAAAACAGTACGATACAAAAATTATTGTAAACGTATGTGGAAAATCCACAGAAGATTATTGCGAAGTAGTAGAACGTCTGGCAAATGAAGATGTAGATATGCTGGAAATCAATATTTCCTGTCCAAACGTAAAAGAAGGCGGTATTGCTTTCGGACAGAATCCAAAAGCTGCAGAAGATATCACAAAAGCTGTGAAAAAATATGCAAAACAGCCAGTCATCATGAAATTAAGTCCAAACGTTACGGATATTACAGAGATGGCGAAAGCCGTAGAAGCAGGCGGAGCCGATGCAGTTTCCCTGATCAATACACTCACAGGTATGAAGATTGATATTAACCGCCGTCAGTTTGTCCTTGCCAACAAAACAGGTGGGGTTTCTGGTCCTGCTATTCATCCAATTGCCGTACGTATGGTATATCAGGTTGCCAATGCAATCAAACTTCCTATCATTGGTATGGGTGGGATTGCAACAGCAGAAGATGCGATTGAAATGATTCTTGCTGGTGCAAATGCAGTTTCTGTTGGTACAGCGAACTTTAACAATCCAGCAGTTACGATGGAAATTGTAAAAGGAATTGAAGATTACATGAGAAAATACCAGATTGAAGATATTAATTCTTTGGTCGGTGCAGTAAAATAATAGATTCGGAGGAAAAACAAATGGAAGCTTACAAGAAAGAGTTTATAGACTTTATGGTAGAAAGCCAGGTACTGAAATTTGGCGAATTTACATTAAAAAGTGGAAGAAAATCTCCATTCTTTATGAATGCTGGTGGTTATGTGACTGGTTCCCAGCTGAAAAAACTTGGTGAATACTATGCAAAAGCAATTCATGACAAATACGGTATGGATTTTGATGTACTGTTTGGACCAGCATATAAAGGAATTCCACTGGCAGTTGTAACTGCTATGGCATTCAGTGAACTTTACGGAAAAGAAGTTCGTTACTGTTCTGACAGAAAAGAAGAAAAAGATCATGGTGCAGACAAAGGAAGCTTTTTGGGAAGCAAATTAAAAGACGGTGACCGTGTGATCATGATCGAAGACGTAACAACTTCCGGAAAATCCATGGAAGAAACAGTTCCAAAAGTACGTGGAGCAGCTAACGTAGAAATCAAAGGTCTGATGGTTTCCTTAGACCGTATGGAAGTTGGTAAAGGCGGTGTTAAATGTGCTTTGGATGAAGTAAAAGATCTGTATGGATTTGAAACAGGCGCAATCGTATCCATGGCTGAAGTAGTAGAATATCTGTACAACAAAGAAGTAAATGGACAGGTAATCATTGATGACACTCTGAAAGCTGCAATTGACGCATATTACGAACAGTATGGTGCAAAATAAATAGTAGAGAAAATCTTGTAACGAAAGGGGTAACTACTATGAACAATGAAAAACTTTATCGTGCAATTTCTCACGGTGGTGCTATTAGTTTGACACTTGGAATCGTTACACTGGTAGTAGGGGTTATATCTGGCGTTTTGATGATTATCAATGGAGCAAAATTATTAAAACAGAAATATCAGATTACAATTTAATGGTATCCGGTGATGGAAGAAAGGCTGTTGCTTCTTTTGGCGGCAGCCTTGCAATATAGTTGAGGAAATATCGTGAAAAATGAAACAAGGAGAAGAATCCGCTTTGTTAGCTGGATTCTATTTGTGTTATATATTGTTTTATTGATTTATTGTTTGTTTTTATCAGAGGGTTACGGGCGTAAAGAATTTTCTTTAAGAGAATATCGTTATAATTTGGAATTATTTAAAGAAATCCGAAGATTTTGGATGTACAGGGAAAAAGTCGGTCAGTGGGCAGCATTCTTGAATATTGGAGGCAATATCATTGGATTTGTACCATTTGGTTTTTTTCTTCCCTTATTACAGCATAAAGTAAGAAAATGCTGGAAGACCGGAACATTAGGATTTTTGCTAAGTTTGTGCATTGAAACATGTCAGTTTTGTTGGAAGGTTGGAAGTTTTGATGTGGATGATTTGTTATTGAATACCATAGGGGTACTGATCGGTTATTTGGTATTTGGGGTATGTAATAAAATCAGGAGCGTAGTATATGAGAAGAAAATTTAAATATTCTTTTGTAAAAAAAGAAGATACAGAAGATGGATTTGCTTCTGTAGTATATGCTGGAATTTCATTTGTACTATTCCTTGTATCCGCTTTGATTTCTTTCATTTTTGAAGGAAATGCAGGAAGCTGGGTTGGTGTGCTTGGTATCATGGCAGCATTGTTTTCTGTCATTGGTTTTTTTACAGGGTTAAAAAGCTTTAAAGAAAAAGATAGAAATTATCGTTATAGTGCAATTGGTTCTCTGGCAAATGGTGTATTTTTGGTAGGATGGCTTGCACTGTTTTTGATTGGTATCAAATAGCTGCAAATAAATGTAAGTTGAGGACATATCTGTGAATGAAATAATGATGGAACGCTTTGAATTGGCAACCAGTCGAATCAAAGAAATGAAAGACGAAAAATGTGTCTCCGAAAAATATCAGGATTATTTTCAAACGGTATCCTGTTTTTTGGAGCAAATGATAGAACTAAAAGAAGAAATAGAAAAAGGAATATATGCTTCCTGTTCTCTGGAAGAGCTGCGAAAGAAAAATAAAGCTTTGTACTGGGATATTTTGCCGGAACAATACGAAACCTCGTATGGAAATCCAGTGTATGCTGCGAAAGTTTTGGGAAAGGAAATGGGGCAGCTGCTCAGTTTTCTGTATACAGAACTTCGCGGATTGATCGTATATGCCTTTGAAAAAAGAGAATGGGATTTTCTGGTCGGTCTGGAGTTGTTTTTGCAGGTATACAGTGAGTTTCAGGGAGAAGAATATGTAAGTCCACAGCAGGTACAGCAGATTTTATATTGGTATATCAATGATTATTGTGCAGAATTTGTGGAACACAGAATTAAAGCCTGTGTAGATCCAGTGGATAACTTTGCAGTAAATATTATTGCTCATGCAGACTTGTCAGATTTGCGTTTTCTGTATCAGTACGGCGAATATATAACAGAACAGGAAGAACAGGTGGCAGCCTTTTTGAACACACTTTCTATAGAAGAAATTCAGGCGATGGCGCATACTTATACGGAAGGATATCGAAAAGGATTTGAGATTACTGGAAAAGATTTATCCAAAAAGAAAACGGTAGAAATCAGATATTGTATCGGATTTGAACGCATGATGCGGGAAGCTATGAAACAATTTCAGGCGATGGGACTGGAACCGGTGATCTATCGAAGTGCCAGTCACAGCGTGAACAAACGCCAGCATATGCGCATTGGATATACGGGGGCAAACCCGAATCCGCAATTCGATTATGATCACAAAAATGATATATTGATTTATCTGAATGATGATTTTGTGGGCAGAAAGCTGCGTGCTACACAAAACGGATATGAAAAATATAAAAAAGCAGCCAATGTGCATGGCGGTCCGGCCGTTCTTATGACATTTGGCGAAACACCATTTGTTCCAAAGGCTTGTATGGAAGCAACCACATTGACGGAAAAGCAGCAGAAGATGCAGGTACATTTGAACAATGAAACCGCTCAGATTACCAATCGATATATCATCGGAGAAGAAAGAAGTTTTACGATCATTGCGTATCCAGTGCCGGCGATTGGTGACAAATTTGAAGAAATTTTCAAAGAAACTGTGAAGATCAATACACTGGATTATGACCTGTATCTGAAGATTCAGGAAAAACTGATTGATGTATTAAATCAGGGACGCTGTGTAAAAATCAAAGGAAAAAATGGTAACAAAACGGATTTGTGTGTCCAGTTATATCCACTTAAAGATCCAGAAAAAGAAACAATTTTTGAAAACTGTGTAGCAGATGTGAATATTCCGGTTGGAGAAGTATTTACATCCCCAGTGTTAAAAGGTACGAACGGATGCCTGCATGTAAAAAAAGTATTTTTGGAAGAATTGCAGTATCATGATCTGGAAATCATGTTTACAGACGGAATGATTTCTTCGTATACCTGTAAAAATTTTGCTTCAGAAGAAGAAAATAAAAAGTACATGAAAGAAAATATTCTGTTTAATCATGAGACACTTCCATTGGGCGAATTTGCAATCGGAACCAATACGACAGCATACAAAATGGCAAAAACATATGATATTGCTGACAAGCTGCCGATCTTGATCGCAGAAAAAATGGGACCGCATTTTGCAGTGGGAGATACCTGTTATACCTGGGCAGAAGATACGAAAGTATACAATCCGGATGGAAAAGAAATTGTTGCGAAAGACAATGAAGTTTCTATTTTAAGAAAAACGGATATGAGCAAAGCGTATTTTGGATGTCATACAGATATAACCATTCCTTATGATGAACTGGATTCGATTCATGTGGAAACAAAAGATGGAAACTGGATTCCTGTGATTCTTGACGGTAAATTTGTGGTTCCGGGAACGGAAATTTTAAATGAACAGTTATAAGAAACACTGGAAATAAGTATTGACAATAAGAATGTGTATTAGTATTATTACTAATGAAAAGACCATTAAATAAGGTCTATTTATAAGCGTAACTAATAAATGATTATCAGTAAAGGAGACAAATGATGGCAAAAGTAGGAATTGTTATGGGTAGTGATTCTGATATGCCTGTAATGAGCAAGGCAGCAGATATGTTGGAAAAACTTGGTGTAGATTATGAAATGACAATTATTTCTGCACACAGAGAACCAGATATCTTTTTTGAATATGCAAAAACAGCAGAAGAAAAAGGATTTAAAGTCATTATTGCAGGTGCAGGAATGGCAGCACACCTTCCAGGAATGTGCGCAGCTATTTTCCCAATGCCAGTTATCGGAATTCCAATGCATACAACATCTTTGGGCGGCAGAGATTCTCTGTATTCCATCGTACAGATGCCTACAGGTATTCCAGTTGCTACAGTAGCAATCAACGGTGGTGCTAACGCAGGTATTCTGGCAGCAAAGATTCTTGCTACTTCTGATCCTGAATTATTGGCCAGACTGAAAGCTTATTCTGAAGAAATGAAAGAAGAAGTTGTTGCAAAAGATGCAAAACTTCAGGAAGTTGGACATAGAAACTATAAAAAATAATAGGATCCTATAAATTATATTTTATAAATACATGGAGGAAAAAAGATGGATTACAAGAAAGCCGGAGTTGATATCGAAGCAGGTTACAAATCAGTAGAGCTTATGAAAAAACATGTAAAACAGACCATGCGTCCAGAAGTATTGGGCGGTCTTGGTGGTTTTGCCGGAGCTTTTGATCTGAGTGGTATCAAAAACATGGAAGAACCAGTATTGTTGTCTGGAACAGACGGATGCGGAACAAAAGTAAAACTGGCATTTATCATGGACAAACATGATACAATTGGTATTGATGCAGTTGCAATGTGTGTAAATGATATTGCCTGCTCTGGTGGTGAACCATTATTCTTTTTAGATTATATTGCATGTGGTAAAAACTATCCTGAAAAAATCGCTACTATCGTAAGTGGTGTTGCTGAAGGATGTATTCAGTCCGGATGTGCTCTGGTTGGTGGAGAAACAGCTGAACATCCAGGTCTGATGCCAGAAGACGATTACGATTTGGCAGGATTTGCAGTTGGTGTTGTTGATAAAAAAGACATCATCGACGGTTCCACAATCAAACCAGGAGATGTACTGGTAGCTATGGCTTCCAGCGGTGTTCACAGCAACGGATTCTCTCTGGTACGTAAAGTATTCGAAATGACAAAAGAATCTCTGGATACATACTATGATGAATTAGGAAAAACATTGGGAGAAGCTCTGATCGAACCAACAAGAATTTACGTAAAAGCTCTGAAAAACGTAAAAGATGCTGGTGTTAAGATCAAAGGCTGCAGCCACATTACAGGTGGTGGATTCTATGAAAATATTCCACGTATGCTGCCAGAAGGTGTTCGTGCAGTAGTGAAAAAAGACAGTTATGAAGTACCAGCTATCTTCAAACTGATGGCTAAAACAGGTGATATCGCAGAAGAAATGATGTACAACACATTTAACATGGGTATCGGTATGGTTGTTGCAATTGATGAAAAAGATGTAGAAGCTACAATCGCTGCTATGGAAGCTGCTGGTGATAAAGCATTTGTAGTTGGTCATGTAGAAGCAGGCGAAAAGGGAGTGACCTTATGTTAAAAATGGCAGTCCTGGTTTCCGGTGGAGGAACCAACCTTCAGGCTATTATCGACTGTATTGACAACGGAACCCTTACCAATGCGGAAATCTCTGTAGTAATCAGTAACAATGCCAACGCATATGCGCTGGAAAGAGCAAAAAAACATGGCATTGATGCCAAATGTATTTCTCCAAAGAATTTCCCAACACGTCAGGCGTTCAATGAAGCATTATTGGCTGAAATCCAGTCTTATGAAGTAGATTTGGTTGTTCTGGCAGGTTGTCTGGTTGTGATTCCGGAAATTATGGTAAAAGCATATCCAAATAAAATTATCAACATTCATCCAGCTCTGATTCCTTCTTTTTGCGGAACAGGGTATTATGGCTTGAAAGTGCATGAAGCAGTTCTTGCCCGTGGTGCAAAAGTCACAGGTGCAACGGTTCATTTTGTAGATGAAGGAACAGATACAGGTCCTATCATTTTGCAGAAAGCAGTTTATGTGGAAGAAGGAGATACTCCGGAAGTACTGCAGCGCCGTGTCATGGAACAGGCAGAATGGATCATCATGCCTCAGGCAATTGATATGATTGCTAACGAAAAGATTCAGGTTGTAGATGGATTGGTAAAAAGCAAATAATTGCAGGAGTGAATAAAATGAAAGTATTAATCGTTGGAAGCGGCGGAAGAGAACATGCAATCGCATGGAAAGTCGCACAGAGTCCAAAAGTAGATAAAATTTATTGTGCACCAGGAAATGCAGGAATTGAAGAATTTGCAGAATTAGTTCCAATCGGAGCTATGGAATTTGATAAATTGGTAGCATTTGCAAAAGAAAAAGAAATCGATCTTACTGTAATCGGTATGGATGACCCACTGGTAGGCGGTGTCGTTGATGCTTTTGAAGCAGAAGGACTGAGAGTATTTGGACCTCGCAAAAATGCTGCGATTCTGGAAGGTTCCAAAGCATTTTCCAAAGATCTGATGAAAAAATATAACATTCCAACAGCAGCATATGAGAACTTTACAGATCCTCAGGCAGCTCTGGAATATCTGGAAACAGCAAAAATGCCAATCGTTCTGAAAGCAGACGGTCTGGCTCTTGGAAAAGGCGTTCTGATCTGTAATACGCTGGAAGAAGCAAAAGCCGGTGTAAAAGAAATCATGGAAGATAAAAAATTCGGTACTGCAGGTAATACTATGGTTATCGAAGAATTCATGACAGGTCGTGAAGTATCCGTTCTCTCTTATGTAGATGGAAAAACCATCAAACCTATGACTTCCGCACAGGACCACAAACGTGCACTGGATGGAGATCAGGGTCTGAACACTGGTGGTATGGGAACATTCTCACCAAGCCCATTCTATACAGAAGAAGTAGATGCATTCTGTAAAAAATACATTTATCAGGCAACCGTAGACGCTATGGCTGCAGAAGGCAGAGAATTCAAAGGAATCATTTTCTTTGGATTGATGCTGACTCCAGATGGACCACGCGTGTTGGAATACAACGCACGTTTTGGTGATCCGGAAGCACAGGTTGTTCTTCCAAGAATGAAAACAGACATCATTGATGTATTTGAAGCTTGTATCGATGGAACACTGGATCAGGTTGATCTGCAGTTCGAAGACAATGCAGCAGTTTGCGTTGTATTGGCTTCCGAAGGATATCCAGTTTCTTACAAAAAAGGATTCCCAATCACAGGACTGGAAAACTTCAAAGACAAAGATGGCTATTATGTATTCCATGCAGGAACAGCAAAGAAAGACGGTCAGATCGTAACAAACGGCGGACGTGTTCTTGGTGTAGTTGCTAAAGGGGAAGATTTAAAAACAGCTCGTGCAAACGCATACGAAGCTACAAAATTAGTTCATTTTGAAAATAAATACAGTCGTAGTGATATTGGTAAAGCAATTGACGAAGCATAAGAATGAGGCGATACTGTGAAAACAGTATCGCCTTTGTCGATTTTTACGAGAAAATGTCACACAAATTTTAGAATGAAAAAAAGGAAATATGGAATCTTTATGTAATAATTATGATACAAGGGTGCTTATTTGTAATTCGGGGCAAGGAAGTATTCATATTCAATTCCAAAGGCAGGTCGTTCGTCTTCAACTAAGTGCTAACTGCGACTAATTGACGCTCAGGAAAGCCTTCGCGCCAAAG
>JAXJUX010000250.1:0-4907 GCA_036308845.1 Ruminococcus sp. | reverse complement strand
TTGTTCCTGTTCATTATGCAGGTGTTTCCTGTGCTATGGATGAAATTATGGCAATTGCAAAAAAATATAACCTGAAAGTAATCGAAGATGCCGCACAGGGAGTAAATGCGTTTTATAAAGGAAAACCACTGGGAACGATTGGTGACTTTGGATGCTACAGCTTCCATGAAACCAAGAATTATTCTATGGGAGAAGGCGGAGCGATTCTGTTTCAGGAAGATAAATATCTGGAACCAGCAGAAATCCTGCGTGAAAAAGGTACAGACAGAAGCAAATATTTCCGTGGTCAGGTGGATAAATACAGATGGGTCGGCTATGGTTCTTCCTATCTGCCAAGTGATATGAATGCCGCTTATCTGTGGGCACAGCTGGAAGAAGCAGATAAGATCAATGAAAAACGTCTGGCAATCTGGAACTTCTATCATGAAAATCTGGAAGATCTGGAAAAACAGGGCGTGATCGAACGTCCATTCATTCCGGACTATGCCACACACAATGCCCATATGTATTATTTGAAAGTGAAAGATCTGGAAACAAGAACACGTCTGCTTGCTTATTTGAAAGAACAGGGCATTTTGAGTGTATTCCATTATGTTCCATTACATTCTGCGCCAGCAGGAATGGAGTTTGGAAGATTCCACGGAGAAGACAAATACACGACAAAAGAAAGTGAACGTCTACTTCGCCTGCCAATGTATTACAGCTTGAAAATGGAAGAAGCAGAAGAAGTAGTGGAAGCATTAAAACGTTTTACATATTAATCCGTCTATTAAGGAGGAAATATCGTGGCTAACAAGTGGCTGCATTATATTAAGAAAATCAAACCTTATAATATAAAAAAAGGACTTTTGTATCTGAAGCATTATGGTTTTAAGGAATTTTGGGTAAGACTGTGCGAACGTATGGAGCCGGAAGAAGTTCCATATGGTCCATGGTATGAAAAACATTGCCCGACCAGTCAGGAACTGGAACAGCAGCGTAAGAAAAAATTCAGTTACGCACCAACCATCAGTATTGCGGTTCCTGCTTACAAAACCCCGATTTTGTTTTTGGAACAGATGATTGATTCTGTTCGTAATCAGACCTATGCAAATTGGGAGCTTTGTATTGTCAACGCCAGTCCGGAAGAAAAGGAAATGCATCAGGTGCTGGATAAATATGTAAACATGGATACACGTATTCGTGTAAAAGATTTAAAAGACAACCTGGGGATTGCTGAAAATACCAACGAAGCCCTTTTGATGGGAACAGGTGAATTTATCGGTTTGCTGGACCACGATGATCTGCTTGCACCGCAGGCATTGTACTGCATGGTGGAAGCCATGAACAGCAAGAAATTTCAGGGACATGTGGATGTGTTATACAGCGATGAAGATAAGGTTACAATGGATTTGAGTGAGCATTTTCAGCCTCATTTCAAACCGGATTTTAACCTTGATTTGTTGCGTTCCAATAACTATATTACACATTTCTTTGTGGCACGTACTTCTTTGGTAAAAGAAGTAGGCGGATTCCGCAGAGAATATGACGGTGCACAGGACTATGATTTTATTTTCCGCTGTGTGGAAAAAGCGGAACAGATTTGCCACATTCCGGAGATTTTGTATCATTGGAGAACACACAAAGCGTCTACAGCGGACAATCCAGCCAGCAAAATGTATGCTTTTGAAGCTGGCAAGCGTGCAATCGAAGGGAATCTGGAACGCTGTGGTGTGGAAGGAATCGTAGACCATACAAAAGATTATGGATTTTATCAGGTCAAATATCCGGTACAGGGGCAGCCTTTCATTTCTGTGATTATTCCGAATAAAGACCAGAAAGAATCTTTAAAAAAATGTCTGGATTCTGTGTTTGAAAAGACCACGTATAAAAATTATGAAATTATTATTGTAGAAAATAACAGTACCGAACCAGAAACCTTTGCTTATTATAAAGAACTGGAAAAAAGAGAAAATGTAAAAATTCTTGTATGGGAAAAAGGATTTAATTATTCTGCCATCAATAATTTTGGTGTGAAAGAAGCGAAGGGGGACTATCTGTTATTTTTAAATAACGATGTGGAAGTCATCAATCCAGAATGGATGGAGGAAATGCTTGGAAACTGCCAGAGAAAAGAAGTTGGTATTGTAGGGTCCAAATTATATTATCCGGATAATACCATTCAGCATGCTGGAACGATTATCGGTATTGGCGGTATCGCAGGACATGCATTTTTAAATATGCCGCGTTCACGCACTGGTTATTTACATAAGGCATCCCTGCAGATGGATTTGAGTGCAGTTACAGCTGCCTGTATGATGATGAAAAAATCTGTATTTGAGCAGATTGAAGGGTTTGAAGAAAAGCTGCAGGTCGCATTTAATGATGTGGATTTGTGTCTGCGCACCGTGCAGGCTGGATATCTGGTCGTATACAATCCAAAAGTGGAGTTGTACCATTACGAATCCAAGTCGAGGGGAACGGAAGACAACGAGGAAAAAGTGCGCCGTTTCCAGAGTGAAATTGAATTTATGCGAACAAGATGGATTACGATTCTAAAAGAAGGCGATCCATATTACAATAAGAATCTTACCTTGAGCAAATGGAATTATTCGTTGCGAGCGTAAGAACGGGAGATCATAATGAAGAAAGTTTCTGTTGTTATTCCGAATTATAACGGGATGAAGTATTTGAAAATCTGTTTGGACAGTTTGAAGACACAGACGTTACAGGAATTTGATATCATTTGTGTTGACAATGGGTCAGCAGATGAAAGCGTAGCGTTCATAGAGAAAGAATATCCGCATGTGCAGCTGATTAAGTTGGATACCAACACAGGTTTTTGTCATGCGGTGAATGTAGGAATTCAGAATGCGCAGACGGAATATGTGGTGCTGCTCAATAACGATACCCAGGCAGAACCGGAATTTCTGGAGAAATTATGTAAGGGAATGGAAGGAAATCCACATGTTTTTTCCGGAAATGCAAAAATACTTCAATACCATGACCGTACGAAAATGGATGATGCCGGTGATTTGTACAATGCGCTTGGATGGGCTTTCGCAAGGGGAAAAGGTAAGTCAGAGACACAGTTTGACAAACCTGCAAAGATTTTTTCATCTTGCGGTGCGGCTGTCATTCTCAGAAAACAGGCGGCGATGGAACTGGGATTGTTTGATGAAGAACATTTTGCATATCTGGAAGATATGGATATTGGGTATCGTGCAAGGATTGCAGGATATGAAAACTGGTATTTCCCGAAAGCAAGAGTGTACCATGTGGGAAGTGCAACCTCTGGTTCTCAGTATAACCTGTTTAAAGTGAGATATTCATCCAGAAATAACGTGTATATGATCTATAAAAACATGCCGCTTTTGCAGATTATTTTAAATGCACCATTTTTGCTGGTTGGTTTCGGCGTAAAATATCTGTTCTTTTTAAAGAAAGGATTTGGCCGGGAATATGCGGCGGGAATTAAAAATGGATTCCTTTTGTGTAAAAGAGAGAAAAAAGTACCGTTTATGTGGAAGAATTTGCCAAATTACGGGAAGATACAGATAGAATTATGGATTAATCTGTTCAAGAGATTTCTATAAATCGTAAAGAAATATTTAGTTGCCCTTTTTGATGAACTATTGTATTATAATAGCGGAATAATTTGTAGAAATAAATGGAAAAAGGTGAAAAGTATTGATAAAGGATAATCAAAGATACTTTAACCGAATGCATGTAGTCATAGATGCAGTTGTTATTATAGTATCGTATTTTTTAGCATGGGCTTTCCGTTATGCGATTTTTTCTGCTGGTGCTGTACAGAGCGTAACTTTTTACTGGTATATGCGTCTGCTGATTGGAATTGTTCCAGTGTATTTGATTTTATACTATGCATTTAATCTGTATACGCCCAAACGAGTGCAGGGAAGGCGTTTGGAACTGTCCAATATCGTGAAAGCTAATACAGTCGGGATGTTGCTTTTGATATGTTACATTGTTGTAATATTAAGAGAAGTAAACTTTGCCCGATTGATGTTTTTGTATTTTTATCTGCTTAATATTATTCTGGAAGAATTGGTTCGCATCAGCATTCGTCGCATTCTGCGTAAGTTGAGAAAAAGCGGATTTAATTTGAAACACATCCTGCTGGTTGGTTACAGCAGATCAGCAGAAGAATATATTAAGCGAATTATTCAGAATCCACAGTGGGGATATCATATTACAGGGATTTTGGATGATAATGTAGAAATTGGAAAAGAATATAAGGGAATCAAGGTTATTGGCCGTGTTGCTGAATTGATGACGATCTTACCACAAAATGGTCTGGACGAGATCGCGATTACCCTGGGGTTGAGTGAGTATGATCAGTTGGAAGAAATTGTTGCCCTGTGTGAAAAATCAGGCGTTCACACAAAATTTATTCCAGACTATCAGAACATTATTCCGACCAAACCATATACAGAAGATTTACTGGGACTTCCGGTAGTGAATATTCGTTATGTGCCATTGACGAATACGTTTAATGCAGTGGTAAAACGTCTGATGGATATTGGTGGTTCTCTGTTTGCGATTGTATTGTTTTCGCCAGTCATGCTTTTTGCATGCGCGATGATTAAGCTTACTTCGCCAGGGCCATTGATTTATAAGCAGGAGCGAGTAGGTCTTCACAATCGTACATTTATGATGTATAAGTTCCGTTCGATGGAAGTACAGTCCAAAGAGGCGGAAAAGAAAGCGTGGACGGTAAAAGACGATCCGCGTGTGACAAGTTTTGGAAAACTGATGCGTAAAACAAGTATTGATGAGTTGCCGCAGTTATTTAATATTCTCAAAGGTGATATGAGTCTGATCGGCCCAAGACCGGAAAGACCATTCTTTGTTGAAAAATTCAGGGAAGAAATTCCAAGATATATGGTAAAACATCAGGTTCGTCC
>JAXJUX010000249.1:0-3387 GCA_036308845.1 Ruminococcus sp. | reverse complement strand
TGTACGGCAACCTGTGAAATCACAGTACTCATGTCAACTGCCGCAGCATTGGCGATATTGGCTGGAATGGCTGCAGTTGTTGGTGGGGGAATTACATTGATCGTTAAGAAGATAAAGAAAATGATAAGGAAGAAAAAAGCGGGGAATGAATAATAGATGTCTATAATGAATATAGACATGTGGATGGGGAAGCCGTGGCGAAAGCTGCGGCTTTCTTCATAAATAGGTGTAATATTCGTGAAATGAAAGTGGAAATTATACTTGAAATCATTTCGCAAAATGTCAAATGGATGTGTTTTATATCTTGCGATTTGCGAAATAATGGGTATATTTTGCGAAAAGATGTATGTTTGAAACATTAGTGTAATGGCTTTTTGGGAATGCTGATTATATTTGAGAGTTAGAATATAATTATGTTTAGTAAAATTGACATAGTGTACCGTAAATGTTTATTATATTAAATACATAAGGAGATGTAATATGGCTATGGTTGATTTGTAAAAGATAAAGAGTACAGAAGGTGAGTGAAAAGATATGAAGTTATTAGATTTGGCAAGTAATAACTCTTTTTGGAAAGGGATTGATTATCATCATGAAAATCGCATAATCGATTGGAAAGAAGTTGAGAAAAATTGCTATCAAGGAAAATTGAAAGGAAGCAATGGTGCTGTATACAATGTGAGGATAGATATAGCGCATCCGAGAAAATCAGTGTGCGATTGTCCGTTTGCTGATGGACGTAGAGTGATTTGTAAACATATGGTTGCACTTGATTTGGGAATTTTTCCTGAAAAAGAGCAGCAGTTCATGGACTACATAGAAAAGCAAAATCAAATGTATGAAAAAGAACACGAACGGAAAATGAAAGAACGTGAAGAAGAAATTAGAAAATATGTTATGAGTCTTTCCAAAGCGGAATTGAGAGAAAAATTGATACAAAGAATGATTAATGATCTGTATTATTGATCTTCGACATGGTTACGAAGGAGGCAATCGAACCAAGTGGACAATGTAGATTATAAAGCAAAATTATTTGAAATGATTATATCTGGAAGAGGATTGCAATACGTTATGGATGAATGTGCAATTTTGCTTGGAAATCCATTCGCATTTGCAAACCAATCTTTACAATTGGTCTGTAAATCTTCTTCTTGCAGCCAATATCCGGGAATATTTGACTGGTTTGAAGATCAGCATGGTGAAAAATTAGAAATTGCAAAAGAAGCGAGCGAAGCTGGGTATTTTAAATCTATCTATGCCAGTGATACACCAGTTTATGGGAGAATTTCGGGTATTTCAGCAAACTGGGTTGCGGCGAGAGTACGCTTAAAAAGTCAGGTGTTGGGAAATATATTGGTATCCGATAGTCAGAATCCTTTTCCTGAAGAATACGAGGAACTTCTGCCGCTTGTGTGCCAGACAATCGCTTTTGCGTTGCAGCAAACAGGCAAATACGAATATGGAACGCAGAACTATGAGGCGTTATTAGTTGAATTGCTTGACGGTTGGACAAATGATACGCTTGATCATGAATCAGTTCGAAATCATTTTAAATTACTTGGACATGATTTGCCGAAAAAAATGCGATTATTGATTGTAAGAGCCAATGATCCAGAACATACAGTAAACCGAATTGTTCTGGATACGCAATTGCGTTCACAGTTTCCATTGTCCTTAGGAACATTATATAAAAATGATTGTGTTCGAATATTAGACGACAAACTTTCTCTGGATATGATTGAGGAGCGATTGCACAAATACTTGCATTCAGACCATATCATTTGTGGGATAAGCAGAAGTTTTACGTCAGTTTTTTCTTTGAAAGATGCATATTTGCAGGCTGATGCAGCACTCAGATTAAGAAAACCTTCAAAAAATAAGTTTTTATTTCAATTTGATGATGTTTCCGGGCCATATGTATTGGAACAGGTGGAAGCAGCAAGGGTGATTTCGCCCAACGGAGTGCTCATGCCTGAAATTTTAGAACTTCTGGAAGCGAAAGAAAGTGTAGGTTTTGAAAGAATACAAGATTTGGCGGCATACATGAGTTGTGGTCGCAATGTTACGCGGGCGGCAGAATTGCGAGGCGTGCATAAAAATTCTATGTATTATCGTCTGGACAAAATTATGGACATGACCCGACTGGATCTGAACGATGATGATGTATGTGTACAGGTAATGCTTTCGCTTACATTGATGGGATTTCTTCCTTTTTCTCCATCTATAGTTTTGTAGGGGATTGTTCGGAAAGAACAAATTAGTGCTATAAATATTGTAAATAACGCCGTGGTTTTTGTGCGGAATGAATGATATGCTATCAATAACAACAAGGATAGCAGATGGCACGTGAATGGATGATTCTATATCTGCACGTATGAAAGGAGTTATTTACATGAATAAAATTGAAAAATTACCATCATTTAATCAGAATTTACTTAGCTATGAACCAGTCTTTCCACGTAATGAAGTGTATATGCGTTGGTTCAATAAGTTGGTATTGTGGGAAGGAGATGTAAATGCTACATGGGTAGAAAGTTCCAGAGCATATTTTGAAGGAACTTATATTCATGCAGGTATTTCTAATAATTCAGCTATTTTTAAAGGTCCGGATGCACAACAGCTTCTTTCCGATGCTTCCATTAATAATGTATGGAAGTGGAAAATTGGACGCTGTAAACATTTGGTACAGTTGGATCATAACGGTCTGATCATGAATCATGGCCTGTTTGTGCGTGATGCAGAGGATACATTTCGTGGCACAGCTTGCGATGTGACTCCAATGATCATGTTGATGCAGCAGCGGAAATATGATGTACAATTGACACAGGTAAATGAATTTGTTTTCCAGTTCTCAGGTCCTCGTTCCCTTACAGTTATCGAACGTGTGACGCAGACAGATCTCCATGATGTGAAATTCCTTGAGGTTCGTCCGGTTACAATTCCAGGAATTGACGCGGATTTTGAAGTTTGCCGCATTGGCATGTCCGGTACTTTGGCTTATGAGCTGAGAGGAGCTGCAGAATGGGGTCCGACAGTATATAAAATGGCATATGACAAAGGTCAGCTGGACGGATTGAAACGTTTGGGCGCACGTGACTACCATGTAAATCATACGTTTGGCGGTTACCCACAGATGGCATGTTCTTTCATGCAGTCTTATAATTATGAGCCATGGTATGCAGAAATGTGTATGAACATGTTTACCTATGAACCAAGAAATAATGGTTCCGTTGACCCAGCAGATAATAGAGCAAGATGCCGTTCCGCGGTAGAAGTCGATTGGGCGTGGATGGCGCATTTCGATCACGACTTTGTAGGAAAAGAAGCGCTGCAGGCAGAAATGAAAAATCCAAAACGTAAGATTGTTACATTGGAATGGAATAAAGA
>JAXJUX010000248.1:0-2750 GCA_036308845.1 Ruminococcus sp. | reverse complement strand
CTTTTCTTTCTCGTCATCTTCACCCTGTTCAGAAGCAACCGCATCAGAATCATTTTCATTGGTTATCACAAACAATGCAACAAGTGCGTATTTCCTCGCATAGCTTGATGCAGTTCCACACCTCTGTGCTTCATCCATTCCTTTGTTGTTTGGTATTTCTGCCCAACCTGTTGCACTGACAAGTTTCGGTTCACCTTCTGCTTTCGGCACAAAGTTGAAATCAATCAGTTCTGCAATACTGCAAATAAACAACCGACCTGCTTTTTCTTCAAGATTGTCGTTTATCACCACAACACAACCATTGTCCTTTGCTATCGGTTTAACAGCTTGCAGGATGTTTTCTGCGGTTCTGTAATGGTACTTTGCAAACTTGTTCCATTCAGATTTGGGTGCTTTTAATTCGTTCTGAATCTTTGCCAGTTTCTCGTAAATGCTCATGTCATTTCCCCCTTAATGTTTCCCATAATGCTTTTTCCATCGTGTTGATGCAGTTCAGGAACGCATCGTGTTCGATTCCGTCATCTTCCATCAACTTGTCCAGTAATGTCTGCACCACTGTTGCCTTTCTGTCTCTCCATACAAATTCTTCGTCCGGGTCTTTCCGTTCCCAATCACCCATTTTTCATTTCCTCCAATCTTTTTCGCTTTTCCTTTGAATATCGTGGGTCAGGTGATATGTACCCTTCCCACCTGTTCCGTTTTCCTATGCCTAATTTACGCTTCAGGACGATGCACACATACTCTTTAGTACATCCCACTCGTTTGGCTATTTCCACATTGGAAAGTTTGCCTTTGTGCCGTTTGTATAGCCTGATGACCTTTTCCATCTTCGCCCCGGTGCAGGATGTGTCACGCTTTTTTTCGTAATGCTTGCGGTCATGTATTCCACAGAACGCTTTCATAACTTCATATCGGTTCGCACCTGCAATGCACAGTGCCAAAGCTATGACACCGGGGTTTCGGTTCACGCAATATCGCAAGAACCTTTCCAGTTCAGTGGGGTTGTGTTGTATCTGCAACCCCACATCACACCAGTTTGATTCGAAATCTGTTACCCAGTTATCAATCATCACATCGCCTTCTGCAAGAACGCTTTGTTTTCTGCAAGGGTCAAGTCAATCTGTTCCGTGAACAGCAACTGCACATCTTCGTCCATCGTGATGCTTTCAACCAGTTCCACCGCACAATCCCATGCATCTCTTTCATCTGTTGCCATCACTGGCACAATCATGTTGACCTTCAGCTTCAGGAAATAATCTCCATCAAGCATCCCGGCTCTTTCTTCCACAATGAAGGTGTCCGGCTCGATGTCGTTTGCCTTCAGCGGTTCTTCCACCATATCGAACGCAAGGTCTTCAGCTTCCCACATGGTTTCGGCATTAACAGCCACACTGTATGTTGCACTGATTAACGCTGTGTATTCATCACAATTTCTCCAAGTTCTTGCCATTTTGTTTTCCCCCTTATTTCAAATACTCTCCAGTGATTGCCCAAATCAGCATTTCCGTTGCCACAACGATTGCAATACTGGTTGCCAACATCAGCATCAAATCTTCCCGGTTCAGCTTCATCCCATCACCTTCGCTATCAGGTAGAACCCTCCCCAAATCGGCACGATGAATGCCAGTGAAAGTTCCATTGCTGTGATGATTTCTTCCTGTGCCCTTTTGTCCGTCATTGCGTTTTTAACCATCTTGCTGATTGTCATTGTTGCCTTCCTCCTTTGCTAACAGTTTGTTGAAATCTTCCTTCGCAGAATCCGTCAATCCCACGATTTTGATGTTTGCTGTGACATTGTACTTGCCAATCTTCATCTTCATTGCCGTTCCTCACTAATTTTGTTGGTTGAAAACATCAAAAAAAATCTTTTCCATCGGCTTCTTGCTGTCCAGTGCAATCTTCTTCATGATGTGGGGTTTCGGTGTAGATTTGCCAAGTTCCCAAAATGCCCATGATTGCTGACTTACACCATACTTTTCAGCCATCTCTTTTTGGGTTCGCTTACCTCGGTATTTTATCAGTAATTCTCGCATTTTCATTCACCTCACTTTCCATAATACCAATTTTATTGGTTTTACTTATTTTAACAAATTCTGTTAGTATTGTCAATGACTTTTTTACTAATTTTTTTATTAAAAAACCAATTTTCTTATGTTTAAATTTACCATGTTTTTTAGTAAAATTTTAGCATGGAGGTGATTGTGATGTCAGATGCCTATGCAAAGATTTTTGCAGTAAAATTTAGGTCGATTAGAAATGAAAAAGGGTTCACGCAATCTGAAATGGCAGAATTTTTGGATTGCTCACAACAGACCATCAATGTTTGGGAAAGTGGTCAGCACACACCCAAAATAACCATGCTCGTCAAAATTGCAGATTCTTTCGGTGTTTCTGTCGATTGGTTGCTTGGGCGAAAAGAACCAATCAGGATAATCACCGAAATACCGCAGGAAGACAAAACCATTGTGGAATTATATAGAAAATTCAACAGCGAAGGCAGGACAGAAGCAGAAAAGATGTTGAATCTTTTGCTGTTAAATCCTGCGTACAAGGAAAAAGAAAATGTCATATCTGCATAGTGAAATAAAAAAAAGAACCGCACCACTCGTCAGTGATGCGGTCTTTTAAAGGAAGGCAAATAAGATAAGGAGATGATTATGAAACTTATGAAGAATGGATTAAAGGGGAAACCCATCAATAATATTATAGCAGGACATGACATTTACTGAAAGGAGAATTCAATTTTGAAT
>JAXJUX010000247.1:0-4207 GCA_036308845.1 Ruminococcus sp. | reverse complement strand
ACATCATGGATATACCCTTTAAACAACGGATCCTTTGTCATTTCTTTTGCTTCTTCGATCAGGGATTCGTGACTTCGTACCTGTACGATCCTTCCCTGATGGAATGTCAGCGCACAGAAATTACAGCTTCCAAAACAACCGCGGTTGCTTGCAAGACTAAAACGAATTTCCTCAATTGCCGGAATTCCTCCGTCTTTCTCATACATTGGATGGTACGTTCTCATGTAAGGAAGACCATAAACATCGTCCATTTCCTGCTGTGTCAATGGAAATGCTGGTGGATTTTGTACCACGTATCCCTGATTTCCATAATCTTCCACCAATACCTTCGCCTGGAATGGGTCTGTATTTTTATATTGAACGGCAAAGCTTTTCGCATATGCAATCTTATCACTGGAAATCTCTTCATACGTTGGCAATGCAATGGATTCTACTATATGTTCCAGATTTTTGCAGCGATACACAGTGCCACGTATATACGTTAAATCACGTACTGCAAGTCCTGATGCCAGTGCATCTGCAATTTCCACGATAGAATGTTCTCCCATTCCATAAGAAATAATATCTGCACCAGAATCCAAAAGTACGCTTCGCTTTACCTGATTAGACCAGTAATCATAATGGCCCAATCGACGCAAACTTGCTTCGATTCCCCCTAAAATAATCGGTGTCTTTTTATATGTTTTTCGAATCAGGTTTCCGTATACAATCACCGCACGGTCAGGACGAAGTCCCATTTTTCCACCCGGAGAAAAGGCATCTTTCTGACGATGTTTTTTGGAAACGGTATAATGATTCACCATGGAATCCATATTTCCCGCAGAAACAAGAAATCCCAAACGAGGTTCTCCAAATACCTGAATACTCTTTTCATCTTTCCAATCCGGCTGCGCAATGATACCTACCGTATAGCCATGGCTTTCCAGCACACGGCTGATGATTGCAGGACCAAAGGAAGAATGATCCACGTATGCATCACCAATTACATACACAAAATCCAATTGTTCAATTCCCCGTTCTATACATTCCTTTTTACTTACAGGTAAAAAATGTTTGTTCATGGTTTCAGTACCTCATAGTTTCCATTAAAAATATCGTTGAAATCTTTGATATAATAATCAGCTAATGATCTTTTTTCTTCATCCTGATCTGCACTGCAGCGGTCTTCGACTACACAGGTTCTCCTACCTGCATTTTTTCCTGCCATAATACCCATCGGAATATCCTCAAATACCAGACATTCTTCCGGCACTGCTCCTAATTTGTCTGCCACATACAAATAAATATCCGGATTCGGCTTACCTTTTGCCACTTCACAACAAGTATGTACAGAATCCAGGTAATCATCCACCTGTTGCGATTTCAGCACTGCATGTACCAGTTCGATCCCATTAGAACTGGCAATTCCGGTTTTTATCTTATGTTCTTTTAAATACGTTAAAAATTCTCTGGCACCTGGTTTTAATGGAACTTCATGCAAATATTTATCCCTTGCCATGTCCATCCATTCTTGTTTCATGGTTTCCAGGTCGTCTTCTATTTGAAATCTGTTCTTAAAATAAATGGCAGTTTCGTTTAAGCTCATGCCTTCAATCTCTTTTTGCAATTCCGGCGGCAGTTCATATCCAAATCTGCCCAGATATTCCACATCAATATCAGCCCACATCCACATAGAATCTACCAGAGTGCCGTCCAAATCAAAAATAACTGCTTTTATACCATTTAACATTCTGTCATCCTTCTCTATCTGCATTTTTGCAATGCTTCCAATTCTTCTTCTGTCAATTCCCGATACGTTCCTTTGGCAAGTTCTGCTTCCAGGTGAATCGGTCCCATACTTACACGTTTCAGATATATGACTTTTTTATCTACAGCCTCAAACATGCGTTTTACCTGATGAAATCGTCCTTCTTGTATCGTAAGCAAAATCTCAGAAGTATCATCCGCCTTTAATATCTCAAGTTTCGCAGGCATCGTCATTTTTTCATCACCAATATCCACGCCCTCCGCGAACGCATCGATATCCTGTTCAGAAACTTTCCCATCAATTTTCGCATAATAGGTCTTGTCCACATGCTTTTTCGGAGAAAGCAATCGGTGTGCCAAATCTCCATCGTTGGTCAATAACAACAACCCTTCCGTATCTTTGTCCAGTCTTCCCACTGGAAACATATCTTTTTGCATTTCTTTCGGAAGCAGATCCAATACGGTTTTTTCCCGTTTATCTTCCGTTGCGGACACCACTCCCGCCGGTTTGTGAAGCAGTACATAACGATATTTTTGATATGCAATCTGTTTTCCAAGAACTGTAATCTGATCTGAGGCTGTATTCACTTTTGTTTCCGGTTTTTTTACCACTTCTCCATTTACGGAAATCTGTCCTTTTCGGACCATTTGCTTAATCTGTGAGCGTGTCCCCACTCCCATATCAGCCAAATATTTATCTAATCGAAGCAAAGCTTCCATATGTTCTCCTTTTATTGCCAGCGCCAACCGGCATAATATTTATTCTTTAATGAGCTTCCTGTTAATTTTGCCCATCCCAGAGGATAATCGTCTACACAGACCAATTGCCAGCCTTTTTTCCTTTTCAGCCCGTCAATTTTATCCTCCACATCCAAGGTTTCACCTTTCAGATAACGAATCACTCGTTCATCCTCTCTGGAAAAAGAAATACTTGAAATAAATTCGTCCCGTTTTAATGCCATGGCAAACGCCTGCGATGGCTCAAAACGATTTTTCTTACAATCCCCAAGATATAAACCGGTCCGCAGATAGCGCAGCTTTTCCGGCATACCATCATTTGCGTCCACTGCATACAAGCGTTCATCCTGCATCCGATAACTATATGCGTGGTTTTTATCCCATCCAGGACAATCTTTTAGAAATTCTTCCGCTTCTTTCGGAAGTTTCTGCGTCTTTTTCTTTTGTACTTTACGTAACGGTGCTTCTCCCTGTTTTTCCAACAAGGCAAGAAAATGACCTTCTCCCTGCATACGATGTGGGAAAATACGTACGCACTGCTCCAAACCATTTTTCCCAGATGAAAATCCTTCATACCCTTCCATTGGAATCAGCTTCATCTCTGGACGGTTTTCTAACAGCCATTGAATTGTTCCTTCATTTTCCAACACACTAAAAGTACAGGTGGAATACAGCATCTTTCCACCCGGTTTCAACATATCTGCCGCCTGCAAAATCAATGTCTTTTGGATTGCACTGTAATATTCCGGTCCTTGTTCTTCCCAGTAAGAAATCATCTTCGGTTCACGGCGAAACATCCCTTCTCCTGAACATGGTGCATCTACCAGAATTTTGTCAAAAAATCCTGTAAACTTTCCAACCAGACGTTCCGGATCTTCGCTGGTTACATAGATATTGGGAATTCCCATCAATTCCAGATTCTTAAGAAGTGCTTTTGCGCGGCTATTACTGATATCATTTGCTACAAGAAGCCCTTTTCCCTGAAGCTTCGCTCCAAGTTCCGTCGCTTTTCCTCCTGGTGCCGCACAAAGATCCAATACATAATCACCCGGTTCTATCTGCAATCTGTTCGCAGGCGTCATAGCACTCGGCTCCTGCAAATAATAAAGTCCTGCATAATAATACGGATCTTTGGATAACACTTCCTGATCGTAGCGATATCCGTTTGTTATCCACTCTACTTTCCCCAATATGTACGGGAATTTTTGTTCAAATTCTTTTGTCGTTATTTTTTTTGTATTCACACGAAGTCCATTGTTAGGAGTTTCCTTATAACTTTCATAGAAATCCTGAAATTCCTCTCCCAACAATGTTTTCATTTCCTGCTCAAAACTAACTGGTAACTTCATCTTCTAGTTCCTTAAGAAATCACGGACGAAAATCGTCTGTAATCGCCTGTGCTCTATACCCTTCTGCAATAATATCCAACTGCTGATGAAAACGCTTCAACTGCTGTAAATCGTTGGATGCATAAATACGATAAAATTCATTTTGAATTTTTTCCACTTCTCGTTTGTTTGATTTTTGATACAGATTTTCAATATTCGCCAGAATATCCATAACCAGCGTACGCTGAATCATGGAAGAATTCTGTGCATTCATGATTTCACTTCTGACAGATGACATTTCATTGTCGAGTGCAATGATCGCATCCGCTGCTTTTGACAAACGTTCTTTTACATGCACCGGTATATTGGATTTGTACTTATACTGCAAGGAGTGT
>JAXJUX010000246.1:0-2193 GCA_036308845.1 Ruminococcus sp. | reverse complement strand
TTTACAAATCAAATGTCTGTATGCTTCCCGGAATTCTTTTCTCTGGATAATCTGCTGGTAGCATCCCAGATTTTTCACACTGACTTTCTGGCTCTGTTCACATACTGCCAGAAGGAAACCATAATAAGAAACATTCAGGCCCATACATTGCTTCTGATATTCCTCATGTTCCATTAATTTATGCAGATTATAATCTACGGTAGCCGCATATCTACGACGTTTGCCATCTTCAAACAAAATCTTCGCACTGGAATCAAACAATGGAATATACGCAATGCCATCCGCACAGGAATATTCTTCTTCCTTTGCCAATTGTTCATAACAGACAATAATTTTACGAATCTTTGGATTGTCGCAGTAAATGCGATACGTGTACATGACTTTCGCCAATTGTTCTGCCATTTCCACGCTGGTCAGCTTTTCGATACATTCCTGATAAATCAGCGCATAATCTTCATTGATAGCTCCTGCTTTTAAGGCCTCCAGAGCAAATTGCTCCATTCCCTTTCGATAGCTATGATATGTGGTCCTATCAATTTCTTTGTTACGAATGACATTGGCATACACGGAAGCACGTTTTGTATTGCTGAATCCATTGTTATATACGAAATACATGCGGATGACCTGCGGCAATACTTCCTTAAATCCTCTCGGCATGGTTTCGATATAATGCTCATACAAACCGGTAATACGGATATCCTGTTCTACCGCCAACGCAAACCATTTAAAATATGCTTTGTTTCTTGGTTGCCCTTTCATGATATATTTACAAATATCATTTAACAGACCTTTTCCCGGAAATGCTTCATAACAGCTTACCAGCAGGCGATAAATCATCGGCTGGAAGTTTTTTACATACTCCGTCAAATGCCCAATACGAAGCGTCAATTCCCCTGTTAATTTTTCATATTTTGCTGCATAGGAAAGCACCTGTACCATAAATGGGGACAGTTTCTTTAACAAACTTTCCTCTTTTGCAAGCATTTCATAGGCATCCAGATATAAAAACGGACTGGTACAGCCATATTCATATAACTGTTCCATCACATACATTTTTTTTACATTGGAATTTGCAAATTCTTCGCTGAATTTCAAATATGTGTCCACCACAATATGGCTGCCCGGATTCATATGATATAACGTTTCGATGCGATGATGCGCCTGTTCTCTCTGTTCATCGGTAGCAACACCTGTCTTTACTGCCAATGCCAGATAAACGACTTCTTCCTCCTGCTGTTCTTTCGTAAATTCCACGTCACGAAGCGGCCAGAGCGCAGCCATGGTTTTCGGAATATCTTCTGTTTCATAATGAACAAATGCTTCCATCAACTGATATTTTGGCGCATAATATCCCAAATTTTTCAAATGGACCAATTCTGCAAGCGTCGCTTCTTTCCATTCGCCCTGAGAAATCATTTCCAAACGATATCGTTTGTATGTGGACGCAATATTTACCAGTGCACGTTTTTCATAAATACCGGTATCCATCACATACTCCTTTTTCAAGGATGCTGTCACTTCAAAAATTAGGGTTTCATATACGCTGCGAATACGAATCTGTCCGTATTTTTTACCAGACCCCAATTTTTCTTTTTTAATCAAATACTCCAAACCATACACGCTGCCAATAAAATCTTCAGAAGTGATCACTTTCTTCTCAACTTCCAGAAAATCCCCGCGTACTTCTACTTCAAGATTGGAATATCCCCAACCACTCTTATATAAATATAGGGTATCTTTGATGGTATTTTCCATCTGTTCCCAATCTTTTTCTTTTTTATCTAACTGAAAATAAACTGGCTGTTTTTTTTCCACACCAATCAAAAATTCTTCCATATGCTGATAGGTTACCGGATTTTGAGACATTCCCCTGTACAATCCCAGATATTTCTGGTCTTCTCCCTGGAGAATACGCGCGAATGCCTCACTGGTGTACAGACGGAAGGCTTCCCGGAAATCTTCCTCTGCCAGTTTTACAAAATCGTCCAACGTGCGGATAGCACCGGAAGACGTCTTAATCTGATTTTCCAGCACATTGACTGTGACAGGAACCTGATATTCCCCAAGGTTACTGTTTATGGTAAGAAATGCATGCATGCGATCCCCTGCGGAC
Organism: Ruminococcus sp.; assembly: GCA_036308845.1. GTDB lineage: Bacteria > Bacillota > Clostridia > Lachnospirales > Lachnospiraceae > Oliverpabstia. The sequence continues at coordinate 80 of JAXJUX010000246.1, read as the reverse complement.
AACCCCTTCACATCCACACCAAAAACGATGCATACAGCCGTTCCTGAAAATTTTTCTTTTGCCAGCAATAATCTTCTGTC
>JAXJUX010000245.1:0-3358 GCA_036308845.1 Ruminococcus sp. | reverse complement strand
CAGTATTTTCAAATCCGATTGCTCTGGCAATTGCAGCAGTGGTGGCGGCAGGTGTTCTTGTTTGGCAGAACTGGGACACAATCAAGGCAAAAGCAAAAAAGATTTGGGGTTCCATTAAAACCTATCTTTCTACTACATGGAACAATATTAAAACCAAAGCATCTACAATTTTTACAAATGTGAAAAACACTGTTACGACAGCTTGGAACAATATTAAAACAAATGCATCTACAGCATGGAGTGGAATAAAGAATACGTTGTCTTCTACTTGGACAAATATTAAATCTAAAGCATCAAGTTCATTCAGCGGAATCAAAACAACAGTAAACAATGCGTGGACATCTATTCAGCAAAAAGCAACAAGTTCATGGAGTACTATTTCAACAAAAATAGTTGGAGTACTAACTAATATAAGCACAAAAGCTTCGCAAATGGGAACGAACGTAAAAACAGCATTTGTGAATGCGTTTAATGGACTTGTAAATTTGATAAAACGCCCTGTAAATGGAGTTATTGGATTTATTAATGGAATGATCCGTGGAGTTGTAAATGGCATAAATGCAATATTGAGAGCATTTAACAGCTTGAAAGTCAATATCCCAAGCTGGGTACCGGGATATGGTGGAAAGTCATTAGGATTTAATTTCCGCATGCTCACTGCTCCGCAGAGTCCGTATCTTGCAAAAGGTGCAGTTATTCCGCCAAACGCTCCGTTTATGGCTATGCTTGGCGATCAGAAACGCGGGACAAACATCGAAGCACCTTTGAGCACTATTGAAGAAGCACTTGAAAATGTTCTTGCGAAACGTGGTATGAATAGTGGGAATAATGGTGGCAGTTGGCGATTCACAGCGCAGATCAACAGACGCACACTGTTTGATGAATTACTGGATGAAGCAAAAATTCGACAGATGAGAACTGGACGAAATCCATTTGAAATGGCATAGGAGGGAATATGGCACAGGAAAAAATAAAATTTAATGATGTAGTTATATTCCAGCCAGACAAGGACGTCGGTTTTGCATGGGAAACTACATACACGGAAGATTCAGGTAGAGTTGTGAGCGGCAAAGCTCGCATCTCTCCAATATTTACTGTAGAAGCATTTACATTTTCATTTACAAATATTCCAGTAAAGGAAATGTCTAAGATTTTAAAAATCGTAGCAAAAGGCAAACCATTTAAAATGCATTATTTCTCCCCGTATTACGCAGAATGGAGAAATGATACTTTCTATGTTGGACAAGGTGATACATCACTTGGCAGTCTAAAAGAAAACGATGAAATATTTACATCTGCAACAATCAAAGCGACAGGAGTGAATCCAATATGATAAATGTGAGTCGAGAATTTTTGGAAGAAATGAAAACACGTACAGATTTTAAACAGGTTGCTTCTGTCAGACTTTCAGACGGCACTATTTTAAATATTGATTCATCTGATTTTTCTCTCAGCAATAATAATATCGTGGATGGGGCTGGCGAAAGCTCCATTCCTCTTGGAGCGGCTATTGAAAAAAGCATACAGATCGAAATAAATAATGATGATGGAAAATATTCAGACTATGATTTTTTGGGTGCGGAAATAACATTATTTCTTAATTTTGAATTATCAAATAGTACTGAATCAATAGATTATGGTAACTTCACTGTCCTTTCTCCTTATACAAGAGGAACAACCATCATTATCACGGCTGTAGATGATATGTACAAAGCAGATGTTCCGTATGATACTCTTATGAATTTTCCGGCTACTATCGGAGCCATGCTGCGTGATTCTTGCAGCGCGACTGGAATATCTTTGCATTCTTCAGAATTTAATCATAATGATTTTATTGTATCTGAAAAGCCTAACGGATTTACACACAGACAAATCATCGGATTCATAGCAATGATTGCATGTGGAAATGCTAGAATCAATCGTTTTGGTTACCTGGAAATAACTTCATACGATTTGTGGAAAAATAACACTGTGCTTGACGGCGGCAATTTTTCTGAATGGTTGCTCAATGATACTGTTGACGGCGGTACATTTGACCCGTGGACCACAGGAATATATGTTTCTGGTGGAGAATTTTCCGATTTTAAAAAATATCATGTGCTTTCTGAGTGGCTGAACGATCCTAGAATTGACACGGATGATATAACAATAACAGGAATACAGACAACATATACGGAAGAAGATACAGAGAAAAACCTTTTAATAGGTGAAGAAGGATACGTTTTAAAAGTTGAAAATCCGTTGATTGCAGGGAAAGAACAAGAAGCTCTGGAATATATAGCGTATAATTTGGTCGGTTCTACATTCAGACAGTTTGAAGGCGATCATGTTTCATATCCGCTTGCTGAATTCATGGATGCCGTGATTGTAGTGGATCGGTCTGGCAATATTTACAATTCGTTTATCACAGATATTGATTTTGCTTTCTTAGGAATGACAATTTTTAAGAACAGTGCGGAATCTGCATTGGCGAACGGAAGAAGTTACAGCTCTGCACCGGCAGAAGTACTCAGAAAAGCGAAACAAATGGTTTCGCATGAAAAAACCGAACGTGAAAAGGCGGTAGAGCAATTACAGGAATCACTTGAAAATAGCAGTGGCATGTATATTACTCCTGAGGAGCAGTTGGATGGAAGCGTGATTTATTACGCACATAATAAACCTACTCTTGCAGAATCAGATATTGTCTGGAAGTATACGGCAGAAGTAATTGCTGTTTCTACAGATGGCGGCAAAACATATCCTTATGGATTTACTGTTACAGGCGATGCGGTCACAAAAATACTAAGCACAGAAGGAATAAACGCAAACTGGATAAATACAGGTTATCTTAGCGTCAAAGATGACAATGGGGCAACACTTTTTTTGGTAGATATAGATACAAAACAAGTAATAATTTCCGGTGATTCTGTTATTGGTGGAACGCTTATGCTTGGTGGCAAAAATAATAGCAATGGCATTTTGGAAGTTTACGATTCGACAGGCAAGCTGGTTGGGTATATTAATAACAAAGGAATCAGGTTTATCAGCAAAGACGAAGATAATTATGAACGAGTTGTTGAAATGACAAACGGTGGTTTGTATTTTTCAAAAACAGGGACAACTAGCGCAATAATTCGCCGCATAGCGTGGGGAAATGACTATGATTCTTCTGAAGGTATAATGTTTGCCACGCATTCAAAATATCTTGCTATTGGATATCATACCGGTACTGGTTATGGAGCTGGTTATATAGTTAAAAACGGATTGAATCCGGATGGAAATACAGAAAGAAAAGTTTTTTACGGAAAGGCAAGATTCATAAATGATGTATATTTCAATGGGAAAATACGCTTTCCTGGCAGTGCCTATTTAAGTT
>JAXJUX010000244.1:0-2052 GCA_036308845.1 Ruminococcus sp. | reverse complement strand
TCTAAGATTGACTAAATTGACGCTCAGAAAAGTCTTCGCGCCAAAGTCAATCTAAGAAAAGGATTTTCGAACTCGCTTTTCCCAATGTTATTGAAAATCAATAGCAATTATCTGCTGTACTCACTAATTACAAATTTACAAATATTTATACAATTCCTGTGCCTGTTCTTTTTTTACGGTTTCCTGCACATCCAGCACTTCTACTTTTACGGACTTGGTTCCGAACTGGATTTCCAGGATATCACCTGTTTTTACCTGTGCAGATGCTTTTGCAGGGCGGTCGTTAATCAATACTCTGCCCGCATCACATGCTTCATTCGCTACCGTTCTTCTTTTGATCAAACGGGATACTTTCAAAAATTTATCTAATCTCATATTTTCCTCTCCTGAATAATTTTTCTATATGAAAACAAAAGCTGCAGCACATTTCCAGGAAGTGTGATACAGCTTTTTATATTAATTATACGATTTAAAATACACGTTTATAAACATTAAGCGTTAATCATATCTTTCAGAGCTTTTCCTGCTTTGAATTTTGGAGATTTGGAAGCTTTGATTGTCATAGTTTCTCCTGTAGATGGGTTTCTTCCTTCTCTTTCTGCTCTTTCGGAAACTTCAAATGTACCAAATCCAACTAACTGTACTTTTTCGCCTTTTTTCAATTCTTCGGATACAACGTCAATAAATGCTTTTAAAGCAGCTTCAGCGTCTTTTTTAGATAATTCAGTCTGATTAGCGATAGCTGCAATGAGTTCTGTCTTGTTCATGTTACTCCTCCTAAATAAATCTTAGTATAATTACTACACCTATTTATATACTCTCATATCTGTTTTGTCAAGGATTTTGCATTTTTTTCCACTTTAAATAGACAAAATCTCCTGCAGGAAAATCTGCCATTTTTCGTATGCAAAAACCGTCTGTTCCAGTTTCTCCAGATTTTTCTGAGATATCCATATTTTATTATTTCCGGCATAAAAGTTCACAATTTTCCAAAATTTCCACGGATAAGCGAGCTGGTAATACAAATTCTGAATTTTTTCCTCCGACAATGGTCTCTCCCAGGTATATGCGCGCAGCATTTCTTTACCCAACTGCACGTCCCATCCATGTTTTTCCAGAATCTTCCTCATGAATTGACAAATATCTGTCGTTTGTATGCCATATTTCCACTTTCCAAAATTGGTAACTCCTATTCCATCCTCAGTAAAAATGATATTGTGCTGATTACACTCTCCATGACAGATTGCATCTTTTTGTTCTAACAGTAATTTTTCATATCCCGATTGCTCCATTTTTTCCGTAATATCTTCTGCCTGCTGTATAAACATGGAAATACAGGACGATAATTTTTCTTCAAATAAATTTTTCTTCTTCTTTTTTTGCAGAAATTTCCTGACATTCCGCAATTCTCTGTTATGTTTTTTGCACTCATCCAACGGATTTTCCCTGCGTACTCCTTCCTCTGCTTCCATTCGCATGACATTATGTAATCTTGCCAACGCTGCCGCACCATTTTTTACATCCTCCGGTGAACGAGTATCACACTCTCTTCCCGCAAACCAATCCCGTACCATGTAAGGAATTCCTTCTTCATTCATTGTTATCAATTGTTCTTCTTCATTTTCCAAAACCTGATCAATGAGTAAAAATCCGTTCTCTCTGCAATGTTTTTGAAGCTTGTACTGCAATTTTAATTTCACCGGTGATCCCCAGTATTCCTGAATGATTTTCAGACCCTGGTCTGTATCACAAATCAACGCACCACGGCCTCTGGTGACCGTATTGGCAGAAAGCCCGTACGCTTTCAACACCCCCAAACCATAATCATGCAAAATAGCTCCCCCTTTATATTGCTGTGTTCTTTTAATCTTATGTGGGGAGTGAGGGAATTATACTTATTTGTAATTCGGGGGTAGGGAAGTATGGATTCCTATACCATTCCAAAGGCAGGTCGTTCGTCTTCAACTAAGTGCTAACTGCGACTAATTAACGCTCAGGAGAGCCTTCGCGTTAAAGTCTTAGTAAGCACTGGATTTTCAGACTCTCTTTGCC
>JAXJUX010000243.1:0-22705 GCA_036308845.1 Ruminococcus sp. | reverse complement strand
GTCTTATCAGACGACAGGTTCCACCGGGGATGGATACCGGATGGCAAAAGAGATGGGTTTAAAGGTGACTGAATTGATGCCTTCTCTGGTTCCGATGGTGACGGCGGAAGAATACATTCCTCGTATGCAGGGATTATCATTGAAAAATGTTTCCTTGTCGATTTATGACGAAAAAAAGTGTGTATACGAAGATTTCGGTGAAATGATGTTTACACATTTTGGGATAACAGGTCCTTTGGTGTTATCAGCAAGTGCAAAAGTGGGAAAACTTTTGAAAAAGAAGTATTTAAGTGCAAAAATCGATTTGAAGCCGGCGTTGACGGTGGAACAGTTGGATGCGCGTTTGCTTCGTGAATTTGAGGCAGGAAAAAATAAACAATTCAAAAATGTTATTGACAGTATGTTTCCAGCGAAAATGATTCCTGTTATACTGGAAGTGGGCGGCATTCATCCGCACAAACAGGTAAACACTGTTACGAAGGAAGAAAGGCAGGCATTTATACAAAAAGTAAAAGCATTTCCGTTTACTGTGACAGGGCTTCGCGGATTTCAGGAAGCGATCATCACAAAAGGTGGTGTGGATGTAAAAGAAATCAATCCAAAAACCATGGAATCTAAAAAAGTAAAGAATTTATATTTTTCTGGAGAAGTAATGGATTTGGATGCTGTGACAGGCGGATACAATCTGCAGATTGCCTGGTCAACAGCCCATGCGGCAGCTATGTCGGCCAGTGAAGAAATGTAAGAGAGGTTTGGAGTACTATGAGTTATACAATCGCTATTGATGGACCAGCAGGAGCTGGAAAAAGTACAATTGCAAAGAAAGTTGCGAAAGAATTATCTTTTGTTTATGTAGATACAGGAGCTATGTATCGTGCGATGGCATTATATTTTCTGAGAGCAGGTATTTTGCCGGAAGATACAGATAAAATAGAAGCTTCCTGTGACAAAATTGATGTTTCTATTACATATGTGAATGGAGAACAGCAGGTATTGTTAAATGGAGAGAATGTTTCCAAAGAAATCCGTCAGGAAGAAGTTGGAAATATGGCTTCTAAAACTTCTGTCAATGCATGTGTAAGAGAAAAACTGGTTGCATTACAGCGTCAGTTGGCAGAGAGAGAAAATGTTGTCATGGATGGTCGTGACATTGGAACAAAAGTTTTGCCAAATGCGACGGCTAAGATTTATCTGACTGCAAGTACAGCAGAACGAGCAAGACGAAGATATCTGGAATTGCAGCAGAAAGGCATGCAGGGAAATCTGGAAGAAATCGAAGAAGATATCAAAGACAGAGATTATCGTGATATGACAAGAGAGATTTCACCATTGTGTCAGGCTGAAGACGCAGTGCTTGTTGATGCATCTTTTATGAGCATTGATGAAGTAACACAGGAAGTAATCAAGGTATTTGAGGACAAAAAGTAAATATATGGAAGAGAGAACAGTAAAAGTAGCCAAGACAGCGGGATTTTGTTTTGGAGTGAAAAGAGCGGTTGAAAAAGTATATGAGCAGGTAAATTCCGGCAAGAAAAATGTATACACATATGGGCCGATCATTCACAATGAAGAAGTAGTTGGTGATCTGGAATCCAAAGGGGTTCAGGTCATTAATACAAAAGAAGAATTGGAACAATTGGAGAAAGGAACTGTGGTGATTCGTTCCCATGGAGTTTCCCAGGATATTTATCAGCTGATTGCGGATAAAAATCTGGAATGTGTGGATGCTACCTGTCCATTTGTTCGCAAAATCCATAAGATTGTAGAAAAAGAAAGTGCGAAAGGATCTCATATTGTGATCATCGGCAATGCAACCCATCCGGAGGTCGAAGGAATCAAAGGGTGGTGTCAGGGACCGGTAACCGTGATCGCATCCAAAGAAGATGCAGACAATTTGCAGGTGCTGGCCGGAAGTAAACTGTGTATTGTATCGCAGACGACATTTAATTACAACAAATTTCAAGAATTAGTTGAAATTCTTGAGAAAAAAGAGTATGATATATTTGTTAATTATACGATTTGCAGTGCAACAGAAGAAAGACAACTGGAAGCACGGCAGATTGCCTGCGAATCTGATACCATGATTGTCATTGGAGGCAAACATAGTTCGAACACACAAAAACTATATGAGATTTGCATGAAGGAGTGCAAAAATACTTACTATATACAGACACTTGTTGATTTGGATAATAAGCCTTTTCAATGTATTGGTTGCGTAGGTATTACAGCGGGGGCTTCCACCCCAAATAATATAATTGAGGAGGTTCAAAAACATGTCAGAATTAAGTTTTGAACAAATGCTGGAAGAATCATTGAAAACAATTAGAAATGGGGAGGTTGTCGAAGGTACTGTAATTGATGTCAAAGAAGACGAAATTATCTTAAATATTGGTTACAAAGCAGATGGTATTCTTACAAAAAGCGAATACAGCAACGATGCATCTATCGATCTGACAACTGTAGTAAACCCAGGCGATACTATGGAAGTAAAGATTCTGAAAGTAAATGATGGCGAAGGCCAGGTACTGCTGACATACAAGAGACTGGCAGCAGAAAAAGGTAACAAGAGATTAGAAGAAGCTTTCGAAAACAAAGAAGTTTTGAAAGCAAAAGTATCTCAGGTACTGAATGGTGGATTGAGCGTAGTAGTTGAAGAAGCAAGAGTATTTATCCCAGCAAGTCTGGTATCCGATACTTTCGAAAAAGACCTGACAAAATACGCTAATCAGGAAATCGAATTCGTAATCACAGAATTCAACCCAAGAAGAAGAAGAATTATCGGTGACAGAAAACAGCTTTTAGTTGCTGCTAAAGCTGAACAGCAGAAAGCTCTGTTCGAAAAAATCGCTGTTGGTGATACTGTAGAAGGTACAGTGAAAAACGTTACAGATTTTGGTGCATTCATCGATTTAGGTGGTGCTGATGGTCTGCTTCACATCTCCGAAATGTCTTGGGGAAGAGTTGAAAATCCTAAAAAGATCTTCAAAGTAGGCGAATCTATCACTGTATTGATCAAAGATATCAATGGAGACAAAATCGCTCTCAGCTTAAAATTCGAAGACAAAAACCCATGGCTGAACGCGGATGAAAAATTTGCAGTAGGTAATGTGGTTGAAGGAACAATTGCCCGTATGACAGATTTCGGTGCATTTGTTGAATTAGAACCAGGTGTAGACGCTCTGCTTCATGTTTCTCAGATTTCCAGAGAACACGTTGAAAAACCAGCAGACGTTCTGAAAGTTGGACAGGTTATCACAGCTAAAGTTGTAGATTACAACGGAGCTGACAAAAAAATCAGCTTGAGCATGAAAGCTCTGGAACCAGTTGCTGAAGAAGCACCAGTTGAAGAATAATTTTGAATGAATAAGGGATGCCGCAAAATTTGCGACATCCCATTTTTTTGGCGGAATCTGTTTTGGATAAAATGACTTGTGAGTGTATTTTAATTTGAACTCAATTTCGGACACATCTGGAACAAATGGGAAGCGTAGACTTTCAATTCTTCTTGATTCATTATAAAATCTTCTTTTATTTCAAATCGACTGAATGTATCCTTATAGTTTTCCAAAAATACAGGCTCATACAACGTGGTAAATTGAGGCAGAAAACTGCCGGTCACTTTCTTGTAACAGTTGCAGGCTTTAGCGTTTTCCCGATATTCTTTGTCCACATAGGCACCTATACTTTTATGAATTGCCTCGTCTTCATATTTTAAATAATAGTAGTTTTTATAATCAGTAAAGAAATACTTTAGCGTTCCTTGATAAATAGGTATCGTTATTGTAAAGAAATCAGCAGTACAGGTAATCTGATAAAATTCTGTGTCCAGTTGCAAATCCAGAGGAAAAGAAGTATTCCAGCTTCCACGTAGTGTGACCTGATGCTCGGTGATTTCTGTTTGTATAGCAGATGCCAAGTACGTTGGAAATTCCCCTTGAAAAATCTGTAGCATACATACCAGTGGCAGTAGAGCTAACATTCCATCTATATCCTCGCTGTTATGAAGTAAGAGCATTTCTTCGAGTTTTTTATCACCAGAACACAAATATTCTTTATAAAAAGCAATCAGTTCTTTTCCAGAATAAGGGTCCTCGCGATAAAGTCCAATCAGTCGTTCCAGGTCTTTTTGTTTTACGTGTTCCAGATGCAGCATTTTCTTAAATGGAAGCACTTTTTGATAAAGGTCGATTTGTATAATGTCGTCCCAGGATTGTTCCATTTGGTAGAAATTGTATTTATGCATCAGATAGGGAACATCGAAAGTTTTTCCGTTAAAATGAATTACGTATTTTTTTTCGTACAATAATTGTGAAAATTTTGATAATATTTCTTTTTCATCGGAAGGGTGCTGACTGAACCACAGTATTTTTTTCCAAGAAAGACCATCATAATAGACTGTTCCAAGAAGATAAATATAGGAATTTTTCCAGGAAAGACCGGTAGTTTCAATGTCGAAAAAAAGACATTTTTCAAAAGGAATGTTGAGGAGTTTCAATTCCTCAGCTTGGAAATCTAAAATCGTTTCATTTGTAATCATTATATAAAAAATCTCCTTAAATTAGTAAAAAATAACGGAAAAAGTTGTTAATAAAATAACAAAATAACGCATAAAGTCAAAAGAAATCGGTACTAAGTAGCATTTTTTAATTTATTTTTATGAAAAATGCAAAAAAAAGTAGTGATTTTTTGTTTAATTTGCGTTATAGTATAGTATAAGGTAAAACTGAAAGAAAATCAAAAAAATTATAAGAGAAGGAGGTTATCTTATGGGATTACTTACATTCAAAGGCGGAGTCCATCCCCATGATGGGAAAGAGTTATCAAAGAACAGTCCGATTCAGCCTCTGAATCCACAAAAAGAGTTGGTTTATCTGGTATCACAGCATATCGGTGCACCAGCGAAACCAATTGTCAAAAAAGGTGACAGAGTTTTAGTGGGACAGAAGATTGCAGAAGCAGGCGGATTTGTATCTGCTCCTGTACATGCAACTGTTTCCGGAACTGTAAAGGTGATTGAACCTCGCCGTACCGCTACAGGTGGAATGTGTGATGCAATCGTTGTTGTTAACGATGGATTAAATGAATCCGTAGAATACACGCCAGTAGCAAATCCAGAATCATTATCCAAAGACGAAATCAAAAAAATCATTCAGGAGGCAGGTATTGTTGGTATGGGTGGTGCCGGATTCCCTACTCACGTAAAACTTGCTCCAAAGGAACCTGATAAAATTGAATATGTTTTGGTTAATGGTGCTGAATGTGAACCATATTTGACATCTGACTATAGAAGAATGTTGGAAGAACCTGATAAACTGATCGGTGGTCTGAAAATCATGCTTCAGTTGTTTGACAATGCAAAAGGATATATTTGTATTGAAGATAACAAACCAGATTGTATCGAAAAACTCAGCAAATTAGTTGCAAATGAACCACGTATCGAAGTAAAAGCTATGAAAACCAAATACCCACAGGGTGGTGAACGTATGCTGATCTACGCTGCAACAGGCAGAAGCATCAATTCTTCTATGCTTCCAGCAGATGCAGGATGTATCGTAGACAACGTAGATACCGTAGTTGCTGTTTACAAAGCAGTTGTTATGGGTATGCCTCTGATGAACCGTATCGTAACTGTTACAGGTGATGCAGTAGTGAACCCTATGAACTTCTCCGTTCCAGTAGGAACTGATTTCCAGGAAGTCCTGGATGCAGCAGGCGGATTGAAAGGACCAGTTGAAAAAATTATCTCCGGTGGTCCTATGATGGGATTTGCGATGTTTGATCTGCATGTTCCTGTAACAAAAACAACATCTGCATTACTGTGTCTGACAACTGACGAAGTTGCTCATTCTGAAACAACAGCATGTATCAACTGTGGTAAATGTGTAAGCGCATGTCCAGAACAGTTATTGCCAACAAAATTGGCTACATTTGCTGAACATAAAAACGAAGATATGTTCCAGAAATACAATGGTATGGAATGTATCGAATGTGGTTCCTGTAGTTATGTATGTCCTGCAAAACGTAATATTGCTCAGGAAATCAAATCCATGAGAAAAGTAGTTCTTGCGAACCGCAAAAAGAAATAAGGAGGAAGAAAGATGAGTGAATTATTACACGTATCGTCCTCACCACATATCCGTTCTAAATTAAAAACAGAGAATATCATGACATATGTAGTAATTTCTTTACTGCCAGCTTCTCTGTTTGGTATTTATAATTTCGGACTGAAGGCGTTACTCTTAATTTTAATTTCTGTAGGAACATGTGTTGCTTCAGAAGCTATTTATGAAAAACTGATGCATCAGAAATGCACAATCAAAGATATGAGTGCAGTAGTTACAGGTTTGTTGTTAGCATTGAACCTGCCAGCAAGTGCTCCATGGTGGATTCCAGTATTTGGTGGTGTATTCGCAATCATCGTTGTAAAACAGTTATTTGGTGGTCTGGGACAGAACATCATGAACCCAGCACTGGCTGCTCGTTGTTTCCTGCTTCTTTCCTTTACAGGAATTATGACAGACTTTACGCCAACAAACGGATTTGGCAACATCGTTGTTGATGCTACATCCGGAGCAACTCCTCTGGCTGTATTAAAAGCTGGCGGAGAGGTAGATGTAATGAGCCTGTTTATTGGTAACTGTACAGGTACCATCGGTGAAACATCTGCATTAGCACTGTTGATTGGTGCTGCATTCTTGCTGTACATGAAAGTTATTGACTTAAGAATTCCTCTTACATATATCGGAAGTTTCTTAGTTTATATTATTATTTTTGGTGGACATGGATTCGATGCAAACTTCATTTTAGGACATCTCTTCGGTGGTGGTCTGATGCTTGGTGCATGGTTCATGGCTACAGATTATGTAACTACTCCAATCACAAAGAAAGGTCAGCTCGTTTATGGCGTTGTTCTTGGTATTTTGACAGGATTATTCAGATGTCAGGGTGCATCTGCAGAAGGTGTATCTTATGCAATTATCTTCAGTAACCTGTTGATTCCACTTATCGAACGCGTGACTGTTCCTACTGCATTTGGAAAAGGAGGGAAAAAGGCATGAGTAAGATAATTAAAGACACAATGTCTTTGACTGCAATTACATTGGTTGCTGGTTTGGCTCTTGGCGGTGTTCACGCTATCACAGAAGAACCAATCGCACAGCAGCAGGAAAAAGCAAAAATCGAAGCATATCAGGAAGTATTTGAGGATGCTGATTCATTCGAAACAATTGAATTGACAGAAGATCTGGTTGCTCAGCTTCGAGAAGGTCTGGATGCTAATGATTGTACTTCTCAGGAAATTGTAGAAATTATGCAGGCTGTTGATGCAAGCGGCAATGCTCTGGGATATGCATTCAATATAGTAAGCGGCGGTGGATACGGCGGAGATATTCAGTTCTCTGTTGGTATTCAGAATGATGGTACGGTAAATGGTATTTCTATCCTGTCTATTTCAGAAACAGCTGGTCTTGGTATGAATGCAAACACAGATGGTTTTAAATCTCAGTTTGCTGGTAAAAATGTAGCTGCTTTTGAAGTAACAAAAACAGGTGCAACAAGTGATGAACAGATTGATGCAATCAGTGGTGCAACAATTACATCCAAATGTATGGTTAACGGTGTAAATGCAGGAATCTGTGCATTTAACATTATGGAAGGAGGGAACTAAACGATGAAAGCAAATAGTCCAGTTGAACGTTTGTATAATGGTATCATCAAAGAAAACCCTACCTTTGTATTGATGCTTGGTATGTGTCCTACTCTGGCTGTTACAACATCAGCTATGAACGGACTTGGAATGGGTCTTACTACAACAGTTGTATTGGCATTGTCCAACCTTATGATTTCTTTACTTCGTAAAGCAATTCCAGACAGTGTTCGTATGCCTGGTTTTATCGTAGTAGTAGCGTCTTTCGTAACTATGGTACAGTTCCTGTTGGAAGGATTTATTCCTTCTCTGTATGATTCTCTTGGAATTTATATTCCACTGATCGTAGTTAACTGTATTATCCTTGGCCGTGCAGAAGCATATGCTTCTAAAAACGGTCCTATTAGTTCCTTATTCGATGGTATTGGTATGGGTCTTGGATTTACTGTAGGTCTGACATGTATCGGTATCGTTCGTGAAATCCTTGGTGCTGGTCAGATTTTCGGTGCTACTATTTACAATGGCGGTGCTACAATCTTTATCCTGGCTCCTGGCGCATTCTTTGTATTGGCTTGTCTGGTTGCTGCTCAGAACAAGATAAAAGCAGGAAAACCAGAAAAGAAAAAATCACAGGCGGGATGTGGAGAAGGCGGATGTGCTTCTTGTGGAAATTCCTCTTGTGGTCTTGGTAAAGCGGAAGGAGGTAAGAACTAATGAAAGAATTATTGATTATTGCTATCGGTTCAGCATTGGTTAACAACGTAGTTCTTAGCCAGTTCTTAGGATTATGTCCTTTCCTTGGCGTTTCTAAGAAAATTGAAACTGCAGCAGGTATGGGTGGAGCAGTTATCTTCGTTATTACAATTGCTTCCTTTATGACAAGTTTGATTTATTCCTTTATTCTGGTTCCAACCGGTATGGAATATCTGCAGACAATCGTATTTATCCTCGTTATTGCTGCTCTGGTACAGTTGGTAGAAATGTTCCTGAAAAAATCAGTTCCATCCCTGTATAAGAGTTTGGGTGTATATCTTCCTCTGATTACAACAAACTGTGCAGTACTTGGTGTTGCTATCAACAACGTATCTGATGGATACAATATCATTCAGGGAACTGTAAACGGTTTTGCTACAGCAGTTGGTTTCACAATTTCTATCGTACTGATGGCTGGTTTGAGAGAAAAAATCGAATACAATGATATTCCAAAACCATTCCAGGGAATGCCAATCGTTCTTTTGACAGCTGGTTTGATGTCAATCGCATTCTTTGGTTTCTCAGGATTGATCTAATAGGAGGAGAAGACAATGACAGGTATTATTATTGCTACTCTTGTAGTAGGTGGTACTGGATTGATTATCGGGCTCCTTCTTGGGGTTGCAGGTAAAAAATTTGCAGTAGAAGTAAATGAAAAAGAAATCGCAGTTCGTGAAGAACTTCCAGGAAACAACTGTGGTGGTTGTGGTTACCCAGGTTGTGATGGTCTGGCAGCAGCAATCGCTGAAGGAAAAGCTCCTGTAAACGGTTGTCCAGTTGGTGGTCCAGAAGTTGCTAAGAAAATTGGTGCTATCATGGGTCAGGAAGTAGAAGAAGGCAAACGTATGGTTGCTTTCGTAAAATGTGGCGGTGACTGCGAACATTCTCGCAACGACTATATTTACGATGGTATCGAAGATTGTTCACTGATGGCCTTTATCCCAGGTGGCGGAGCTAAAAAATGTAATCATGGATGTATGGGATTTGGTACTTGTGTAAAAGCTTGTACATTTGGAGCTATCGATATCGTAAATGGTATCGCTGTTGTTGATAAAGAAAAATGTAAAGCTTGTGGAAAATGTACAACAGTTTGTCCACATCACTTGATTGAACTGATTCCATATGAACAGGAAGTAAAAGTTCAGTGTAGTTCCAGCGATAAAGGTAAAGCAGTTATGAGCGCATGTGATACAGGATGTATCGGATGTAAAAAAATGTGAAAAGAACTGTCCAGTTGGCGCAATCACAGTTACAAACAACGTTGCACATATCGATTATGATAAATGTACAAACTGTGGATTGTGTAAAGACAACTGTCCACGTGGAACAATTATCAAAGTGTAAGAAAAATAAAAATGCCGGATTCCGAAAGGAGTCCGGTTTTTTTATCCAGATTTATTTATCCAGAACAAATGTTTTCTTCCGTTGAATTCTGTGCTTTCTTATGGTATGATAGTCAAAGAGTTTGTAAAAGGAGTTTTAGTGCAGAAAGTTATATGAAGAAACGGGATTATATAGCAGCGGGAGTGATCATTCTCATTGCGTTATTGATTGGCTGTGCAGAGTGGTTGTTTGCGAAGCCGGCGCAGACATTGCGAATCACGATAGATGGAGATATTTATGGTGAATATTCGCTGGAGGAAGATCAGGAAATTGCAATTAATGATACAAACATTTGTGTGATTGAAAATGGACAGGTGCGTATGACATGGGCAGATTGTCCGGATCAAATTTGTGTTCACACAGCGGCAATTGCCAAAGATGGAGGTTCGATTGTGTGTCTGCCGAATAAGATTGTATTGGAGATTCGTTCAGAATCCAAGACGGAGGATCAGGTTGACAGTATCAGTTCATGATGGAGGTAACAGTGAAAAAGAAAACTGCTTATTTAGGGTTATTATGTGCAGCGGCTATGATTTTGGGTTATGTGGAATCTTTGTTCCCGGTTTTTATCGGTGTTCCGGGGATGAAGCTGGGTTTGCCGAATCTGGCAATTGTGATGATTTTATATTTGTATTCCTGGAAAGAAGCATTGGCTGTTTCTGTCGTCAGAGTTTTTGGGATTGGATTTTTATTTGGTAATTTTTTCAGTATAGCATTCAGCCTGGCAGGATGTATATTTAGTTTGTTGTGTATGGAATTTGCCCGAAGAGTGTTGAAATTAAGTTGTACCGGTGTCAGTATGGTAGGTGGAGTGTCCCATAATGCCGCACAGGTGGTAGTGGCTATTTTTGTGGTAGAAAATGTGCGAGTTGGATATTATTTTTCTATTTTAGCGATTACAGGGTTAATTACTGGAGTATTAATAGGTATCTTAAGCAGCGAAATGATAAAACGGATGAAAAAAATTCTGAATGAATTGAGATAAATATCAGCAGCAAGCTGGTGGGAGGATGTATGATTGGATATATCAAAGGTATATTGGAAGAAATAGACGAACAAACCATTACAGTAGATAACCATGGAATGGGCTATCGGATTTTTGTACCGGGTTCTGCTTTTAACGGAGCCGTGTCTATCGGGCAGGAAGTAAAAATATATACATATCTTTCTGTAAGGGAAGATGCGATGCAGTTGTTTGGTTTTTTGACGAGAGATGATCTGCAGGTATTCAAATTGCTCTTGGGTGTAAATGGAATCGGTCCAAAGGCAGGGCTTGGAATTTTATCAGCCCTTTCTGCGGATGAACTGCGATTTGCCGTGTTGGCAGATGATGCAGCAACGATTGCGAAAGCACCGGGAATCGGAAAAAAGACAGCGCAGAAACTGATTTTGGAATTAAAAGACAAATTAAGTCTGGAAGATGCATTTGAAAAGAAACTGGAAAATCAGGCAGTGAAAAATGCTGCGCCATCCGGAAATCAGCAAAATATACATGAAGCAGTAGAAGCATTGGCTGCATTGGGATATTCCAGTACAGAAGCACTTCGTGCGGTAAAGAAAGTGGAACATGTAGATACGATGAGTGTGGAAGAATTGTTGAAAGCAGCATTGAAACATATGTTTTAAAATATGGGGAGTATTATGGAAAGAAGAATTATCACAACAGAAGTGATGGAAGAAGATCTTCGTATAGAAGGAAATCTGCGACCACAGCTTTTAAAAGATTATATCGGTCAGGAAAAAGCAAAACAGAATCTGAAAATTTATATAGAGGCTGCAAAGCAGCGAAACGATTCCCTCGATCATGTCTTGTTCTATGGCCCTCCAGGACTTGGGAAAACCACATTGGCAGGAATCATTGCCAATGAAATGGGTGTTCATATGAAAGTGACATCCGGTCCGGCAATTGAAAAACCGGGAGAAATGGCGGCTATTTTAAATAATCTTCAGGAAGGGGATGTACTGTTTGTGGATGAGATTCATCGATTGAACAGACAGGTAGAAGAAGTTCTTTACCCTGCGATGGAAGATTATGCGATTGATATTATGATTGGAAAGGGGGCTTCTGCCCGTTCCATTCGTTTGGATCTTCCACATTTTACGCTGGTTGGTGCGACCACCCGTGCAGGACTTTTGACGGCACCTTTGCGTGACCGTTTTGGCGTGATTCATCATCTGGAATTTTATACCAATGACGAATTGAAAACGATCATTCAGCATTCCGCAAAAGTTTTGAATGTGGAGATTGATGAAAAAGGAGCCGCTGAGATGGCAAAACGTTCTAGAGGTACGCCAAGACTTGCCAATCGACTGTTAAAAAGGGTACGAGATTTTGCACAGGTCAAATACGATGGAAAGATTACGGAAGAAGTGGCAAACTTTGCTTTGGATTTGCTGGAAGTGGACAAATACGGTTTGGATCAGACTGATAGAAATATTCTGCTCACGATTATTGAAAAATTCCAGGGAGGTCCTGTGGGTCTGGATACATTGGCAGCAGCCATTGGGGAAGACTCAGGTACGATAGAAGACGTGTATGAACCATATCTGATTCAGCATGGATTTTTGAACCGGACGCCGAGAGGACGAGTAGCTACGGAGTTTGCTTATCATCATTTGGGATTAGAATAAGCAGAAAAAGGTTGTTTTTTAGAGTATTTTGTTTATAATAGACTTAAGAACGAGATGGAGGAAGTGCCGCAATGCCAGCAAAAAATACAGTAAAGGTATTACTTGGAGGAAAAATCATTACATTAAGTGGTTATGAAAGTGAAGAATATTTACAGAGAGTGGCTTCCTATTTGAATTATAAGCTTGCTCAGCTCAGTGAATTACCAGGCTACAATCGTCAGCCTGTTGAGACAAAGAATACATTGCTCAGTTTAAATATTGCAGATGATTATTTCAAAGCCAAACGTCAGGCAGAAGTTTTTGAAGAAGATTCTCAGTTAAAAGATAAAGAAATGTATGATTTAAAACATGATTTGATTGATGCGCAGATTCAGTTGGAAAGTATGAAAACAGAGAATGATCTGTTGAAAGAACAGATCAAACGACTGGAAGAAGCTGCAGCAAAGATTAAAAAGTAGATACTTACCAGAGAGAAAAACCAGAAAAATGTATGATTTTCTGGACACTTAATGACAAAAGGACGTGACCGATTTATTAGTCACGTCTATTTTATATCATAAGGAAGAATTTCAGGAGGGTTTATGAAAGTTGAATTGTTAGCTCCGGCAGGTTCTTTTCAGGCAATGGAAGCCGCTATTCGTGCAGGCGCAGATGCAGTTTATCTGGGTGGACAAAAATTTGGCGCGAGAGCTTATGCGGATAATCTGAATCAGGAGCAGATGATTGAAGCCATTGATATGGTTCATCTGCATGGAAAACAATTGTATTTGACAGTGAACACATTGTTGAAAAATAGAGAAATGGAGCAGGAATTATATGAATATCTTGCGCCATTTTATGAAGCAGGACTCGATGCGGTGATTGTACAGGATCTGGGCGTGATGGAATTTATCAAACGTGAATTTCCAGAACTTCCGATTCATGCAAGTACGCAGATGACGATTACGGGTGTTGAGAGTGCGAAATTATTGAAAGATGCAGGGGCTTCCCGTGTGGTGACTGCCCGTGAATTATCTTTAAAAGAAATCAAAGAGATCTACGATGCAACGCATATGGAGATTGAGAGCTTTGTGCATGGCGCACTTTGTTATTGCTATTCCGGTCAGTGCCTGATGAGCAGTATGATCGGCGGAAGAAGTGGAAATCGAGGAAGATGTGCGCAGCCATGCCGATTGCCTTATCAGGTATATAAAAATGGAAAACGTCAGAATGACGAAAAGACATCCTATCCATTGAGTCCAAAAGATATGTGTACCGTCAGAATTTTACCGGAAATCATGGAAGCCGGTGTATTTTCCCTGAAAATCGAAGGACGAATGAAAAAACCAGAGTATACGGCCGGAGTAGTTGAGATTTATAGAAAGTATCTGGACCGTTATCTGGCTGGTGAAAAGCGTCCGGTGGTCAGTAAAGAAGATTATCAGACATTGATGGATATCTATAATCGAGACGGTTTTCACGAAAGCTATTATAAAGTGCGAAACGGTCGGGATATGATGGCGCTTCGCAACGAAAAGAAAACAGAAGCAGGGGAAGATTTAAAATCAGCCAGAAACGAAGCATTATTTGCACGTTTGAAAAAGACGTATCTGGATGAAAAGAAACCGGAAAAAATCCAGGGTACGCTGAGTCTGTTTGCAGATTGCCCAGCAATTCTTGATCTTTCATTTGGAACATATCATGTGATTGCGGAAGGAAACGTAGTACAGGAGGCATCCAATCGCCCATTGGATGAAGAACGTGTACGCAAACAAATGATGAAAACCGGAGAAACGGAATTCGTGTTTGAGCAGCTTACTATTTTTATGGGAGATAATATTTTTGTTCCGATGCAGCAGCTAAATGAATTGCGAAGAACAGCTCTGGAACAGTTAAAACAGCAGATTTTAGCTCCTTATAAAAGGAAACTTCCGCAAAGAGAAACTGTTTGCCAAACCAAGGTCGCAGACAGACCGACGAAGGTAGAGTTGTCAGCTTCCGTAAGAACGATGGAACAGTTGGAGGCTGTTTGGGCTGCACCGGATATTTGCAGGATTTATGCGGATTGTGGAATGTTCTCCAAAAAGGAATTTGTGCCACAGGTTACCAAATGGATCAAGAAGGCAGAAGAAGCAGGGAAGGCATTTTATCTGCATCTGCCGCATGTGGTGCGAGATAGAGAGCTGGATGGAAGAAGCGAACATTTTACAGAATTAGTAGAAAAAGGTCTGGCTGGATTTCTGGTCCGCAATCTGGAAAGTTATGGAATCTTAAGAAAAATGGGGATGCAGGACAAAACAGTTCTGGATTATAATGTATATACAATGAACACAGAATGTCAGGAATTCTGGAAAAAGCAGAATGTTGCCTGGGATACGGTTCCATTGGAAATGAATCAAAAAGAAATCAGACATCGTGAAAATACAAATAGTGAACTCTGTGTATATGGGTATACACCGATGATGGTATCGGTACAGTGTATTCAGAAGAGTCTCAATGGCTGTGATGGGAAATGTGCAGTTTTCACGTTAAAAGACCGATATCAGAAAGAATTTCATGCAGTTTGCAACTGTGAATTCTGTTACAATACTATTTATAATACATTACCGATGTCATTGTTATAAGAAGCCAAAGAAGTACAGAAACTTGGACTTTCCAGATTTCGTCTGGCGTTTACCCTGGAAAAGGGAAAACAAACAGGGGAGATTGCGAAGGGATTTGCGGATACTTTTGTAAAAGGGAAACAGCCGGATGCGAGACTTCTTCAGATGGAGACGACAAAAGGTCATTTTCACAGAGGCGTAGAATAAAAATACAAAATTTCAGAAGGGAGGAGTTATGTGGAATCTATTATTACACAGTTAGCAAAGTATTTGATTCTGATTATCATGATACTTTTTACGTTTCAATGTTTTAATATTTTCAAAAAACGTGATATAGAAGATAAGCAGCATGTGTTGCGAAAGCAGATTATTCTGATTTTGCTTTTTAATCTTGTGTCATATGGCATATTATATATAAAAACAAATGAATTCCATATGGTGATCATGTGTGGAATGGTATATGCCTTTGTTTTATTGATACAGTTGTTGTATCGACTAATCTACAAAAAAGGAAATATGCTGATTGTCAATAATATGTGTATGTTGCTGAGTATCGGTTTCATGATTCTCAGCAGATTGAATTTTGACAAAGCGTTAAAGCAGTTTCAGATTGCCGCACTTGGTATGGCATTATCCTTTATCGTTCCGGTCATCGTGCGTAAGGTAAAATTGTTAAAAGACATTACCTGGCTGTATGGAGTCATCGGAATCGCACTTTTGGGTGTGGTTCTGGTATTGGCGACGATTTCCGGAGGGGCGAAATTGTCCATCGAGATCGGAGGGGTTACCTTCCAGTTTTCAGAATTAGTTAAGATTACCTTTGTATTCTTTGTGGCAGGATTGTTAAAAGATGACACCAGTTTTCGACAGGTAGTGATAGCGACCATAGGAGCTGCCACACATGTGTTGATTCTGGTAGTATCAAAAGACTTGGGAAATGCACTGGTATTTTTTGTGGCATATATTGTCATGCTTTATGTAGCAACCAAAAAACCAATTTATGCATTGGCTGGATTGGGGGCAGGCTGTGTGGCTGCGGTTCTTGCATATTTTGTATTCAATCATGTGCGCCAACGTGTGATTACCTGGCAGGATCCGATTGCCGTTTATGATGAAGTAGGAGGCGGCTATCAGGTTGCACAGAGTTTGTTTGGAATCAGCGCGGGCGGTTGGTTTGGAATGGGATTGTGTGAAGGAATCCCGAATACGATTCCAATTGTTGATAAAGACTTTATTTTTGCAGCGATTTGCGAAGAATTGGGATCCATTTTTGCTATTTGTATGCTTCTGGTATGCATGAGCTGTTATTTGATGATTGTAAATGTATCCATGAAAATGAGCAAACCATTTTATAAGCTGATTGCAATGGGATTAGGTGCAGAGTACGCTTTCCAGGTATTTTTAACGGTGGGCGGAAGTACCAAATTTATTCCGCTTACGGGAATTACACTTCCTTTAGTTAGTTATGGAGGTAGTTCCGTTATATGTACTATATTAATGTTTGCTATTATTCAGGGATTATATATTCTCAGAGAAGATGAAGGAGAAGAACTTGAAAGAAAGAAGAGAGCGAGACGTAACAAAGCCAATACCGCAAGAAGAAATCGAACGGAGACGGAGAGAAAACCGTACACAGACCCATACAGACAGCCGGGCAGACGAACGAACCAGGACCCATACCGAGAAAAAACACTCGAAGAAAAAATCCAGGAACAAACAGAAGAAAGCCTCAACTGGTAAAGAATACGTATTTATCGCATACAGTTTTGTTGGGATTTTCTTGGCGTTGATTGGATATCTGGTGTATTTTAATGTGGAATTGAAAGACACTTATGCAAACAGTCCTTACAACAGCAAACGTCAGGGTATTTATCAGGAAAAAGTGGTAAAAGGAAATATTTTGGCAAATGATGGAGAAGAACTGGCTATTACTGTGACTAATGAAGATGGAACGGAAAGCAGAGAGTATCCGTATGGTCGTGTATTTGCACATGTAGTTGGGTATTCTGCATCCGGTGTCAGCGGGTTGGAGCAGAATATGAATTCTGTATTGTTGACTTCTCATACCAATATGCTGGAACAGGTGGGAAATGATGTTATGAACCAGAAAAGTGTAGGCGACAATGTTATAACGACTCTGGATGTCGAACTGCAAAAAACAGCGTATGAAGCATTGGGAGATTACAAAGGTGCCGTTGTCGTTATGGAGCCGGATACAGGGAAAATACTTGCTATGGTCAGCAAGCCGGATTTTGATCCGAACACCATTGCAAATGACTGGGAAAGTATTACGGCAGATGCGAACAGTTCCATTTTGGTTAACCGTGCTACACAGGGACAGTATCCTCCAGGATCTATTTTTAAAATTATTACATCGTTGGCATATTGGCAGCAGAATAATACCTTATCCAATTTCCATATTAATTGTACAGGCGAAGTAGAGCATGGCGGGTATACGATTCACTGCTATAAAAATTCTACACATGGAGAAGAAGATTTTGCCACGGCATTCGCAAAATCCTGTAATACAGCATTTGCAGAAATTGGCGTAAGCTTAGATAAAAAGCAGTATACAGAAACGGTAGAAGCATTGTTGTTTAACAAAGATCTTCCATTGGAAATCAGTTATCGTCAGAGTCAGTTTACACTGGATTCTTCCAGTGGGGATGCATTGACGATGCAGACTGCGATTGGTCAGGGAAATACGCTGGTAACACCGCTTCACATGGCAATGATCACCAGTGCAATCGCAAATGGCGGAAATATGATGACACCGTATTTTGTAGAAAGAATTGAAACTTACAATGGCGGTACAGTAAAAGAATATACGCCAAAATCCTATGCAAAAGTTATGACTGCACAGGAAGCAGAAATACTGACAGAACTTATGACTGGTGTTGTAGAAAATGGAACAGCGACCAAGTTGGCGGGCAGAGGATATACGGCAGCAGGAAAAACCGGAACGGCGGAACATGGAGATGTCAGTGTAACTACTCCACACTCCTGGTTTGTAGGATTTTCCAATGTAGAAGATCCGGATTTGGTTGTCTGTGTAGTTGCTGAGGAAGCAGGTGCAGGAAGCGAAGTGGCGGTTCCGATTGCAGGACGTATTTTCGACGCATATTATGCCAGCAGATAAGAAAAATTTAAATGATCAAATATAGATAAAATGTTTTATTTCATGGAATTGGGTTGCAGAGTTTTCTAAAAAAGGGTATACTAGAACTAATTAGGACACAGCGCAGAATGGAGGAATCATCATGATTGAAGCAACGAGCTGTGGCGGAGTGGTTATATACCGGGGAAAAATTTTAACCTTGTATAAGAGCTACAAAAATAAGTATGAAGGTTGGGTTCTTCCCAAAGGAACTATGGAACCAGGAGAAGATTTTCAAGACACAGCGATTCGCGAGGTTCGAGAAGAAACTGGTGTACAAGCATCAATTGTAAAATATATTGGAAAAAGCCAATATACATTTACCGTTCCGGAAGATACAGTTGAAAAAGAAGTACATTGGTTCTTAATGGAAGCAAACAGCTACTACAGCAAACCTCAGCGAGAAGAGTATTTTGTGGATTCTGGATATTACAAATTTCATGAAGCATATCATTTGCTCAAGTTTTCCAATGAGCGACAGATATTAGAGACAGCCTATAATGAATATCTCGATTTGAGAAAAGCAAATTTATGGGGGAATCGCAAATACTTTTAGGAACACCGGGAGGGATGTGAAACATCTCTCCCTTGTTTTATATTTTAGGAAAGTTGGAAAAATTATGCTG
This sequence comes from Ruminococcus sp., assembly GCA_036308845.1. Lineage (GTDB taxonomy): Bacteria > Bacillota > Clostridia > Lachnospirales > Lachnospiraceae > Oliverpabstia. The sequence goes on along the minus strand of JAXJUX010000243.1, from coordinate 3,928 downwards.
ACATGGTATAAAAATCTATATATTGGAGAAAATGCTAAAAAAGATCATCGGAAGTTGATTTGGAAGGTCAATTATAAAAGAAAGCAGTCAAATGTATATTTGATAACAATTGCCTCAAATGAAAAAAATGTATTGGACATTATAGAAGCCCGTCAGTTAGAGCAGGATATTGTCAGAAGAAATTGCCCTATGATTATCGGGATTGCTCTTGGATATGACGATGCTCTGCAGCTGGTTCAAAAAATCATAGAAGAAACATATCAAAAGCAGAAAAATACGGATGTGTGTGGATATTTACAAACGAAATGATAGAGGAAAATTCAGATTAGGTGGTCGAAATGTTACATATTTTTTTGACAATATTGAAAATAATAGGTATTTTATTTCTTTCGATACTGGGAATCCTTTTATTGATCGTTTTGTCTGTATTGCTGATTCCAATCTGTTACGAAGTGGAAGGCGAAAAGGAAGAAAAAACGATACAGGGTTCGGCAACTGTTTCCTGGCTGTTTCGAGGAATCACTGCCAAATATAAGTACGAAATTAAAGAAGGAATTTTTGAAGTTTATCTGTTCGGGATTCCGCTTCTTGCCACAATAAAAAAATACAAACAGTGGAAAGAAAAAAGAGCAGAATCCAAAAAGCGAAGAGAGGAAGAGAAAGCAAAAAAAGAGCAGCCGGTGCAGGTGCAGGAGGCAGTGGATAAAAGTAATTCGCTGCAAAATACGATAGAAGACAAGGAAACCTCGGGTGAGGATGAAGTAGAAAAGGCCATGGAGGAGAAGGATTCGAAGCAGGAGTCTGACAGCAAATCCGACAAGGCAGAACAGATGGTTTCGGAAACTTCCAAAATGGAAAGTCAAGCAGAAACGGAAAAACATACGGAAACGGCAAAATATACAGAAAAACGTACAGAAACGTCAAATAACAAAGAAACTGAAAAACGTGGGAAAAAGACGAGACAAACGCAGCAAAACAGGACGAAACAAACCTCAACTGGCAAAAAATCCGGCTTTGGTGATAAAATAAAAAATCTGTGGAATACTATCTGTGGAATACCAAAGAAAATCAAGGAAATCTGTGGAAAAATCAGATTAACAATAAAGCAGATGTATGATAAAATGGACTGGTGGAAGACTTTCCTTCAGAAGGAAAGCACACAGAAAGCAATACGATTTTTATTCGGAGAAGGAAAAGCTCTGTTAAAACATATATTACCAAGAAAGTTGCGCGGGCGTGTATGCTATGGGTTGGAAGACCCGGCACTGACCGGACAGATTCTCGCGGCATTTAGTGTATGTTATCCATATTTTCAGGATGATTTAGAAATTGTTCCATTTTTTGATCGGACGATTCTGGAAGGCAAATTGAAAATTTCAGGAAGAATTGTCGTGGGATATCTGGTATGGCATGCGATCAAAATTATTTGTAATGAGGAAACAAGAAAAACGTATAAAATATTACGTCGTAAGGAGGCATAAAAATGGCAGAAAATAATTTTCAGGGAACAGTAGAAGCGTTATTTAAAGGAATGGATAATTTCATTACCACAAAAACGGTAGTGGGTGAACCAGTGATCGTTGGTGATACCGTTTTATTGCCTCTGGTGGATGTATCTTTTGGTGTGGCAGCAGGTGCCTACGCAGAAGCTTCCAAAAACAAAGGCGGCGGCGGAATGGGTGGAAAAATTACACCATCCGCAGTTTTGGTCATCACGAAAAATGGTACGAAGATGATCAACGTAAAAAATCAGGATACCATCACAAAAGTTTTGGATATGATTCCTGAACTTGCAGACAGATTAACAGGAAAAGGCAAAAAAGATGAGTGTTCAGTGGAAGAAGTTGAGCATATAATAAAGCAAGAAGAAGAAAAACAGGAGTAATGCTCCACGAAGATTCTTGGATTTATCTTATTTTGGATTGGCATTGGGATGCTGATTCAGCTATGTTTGCCGACAACCATATGGACGGTGTTTATCATCGGCGTGTTGTTGGTGATTGGTTACTATTTATTTTGTGGATGTTAAAGTGTTCCGATTGGGAAAATCGGGGCACTTTTTTCTTGTAAGAATGGAAAGAGTCATGTAAAATAATACTGGTATGTTATGTAAAAAATAGATTTTTGGGAGAATGTATGTATGAGTATTCTTAACGTAGAACACCTGTCCCATGGATTTGGTGATCGTGCGATTTTTCAGGACGTATCCTTTCGCTTATTGAAAGGAGAACATATTGGTTTGATCGGGGCAAATGGAGAAGGAAAATCTACTTTCATGAAGATTGTTACCGATCAGATGATGCCGGATGAAGGGAAGATTGAGTGGGCAAAAAATGTCCGTATCGGCTATCTGGATCAGCATGCGCAGCTGCAGAAAGGAATGACCATTCGTGATGTGTTGTCTTCTGCATTTGCATGGCTGTTTGACATGGAAGCGAAAATGAATGAAATTTGCGACAAAATGGGCGAAGCTACTCCGAAAGAAATGGAAGTTATGCTGGAAGAATTGGGAACAATTCAGGATATGCTGACCATGCATGATTTTTATATCATTGATTCTAAAGTGGAAGAAGTTGCAAGAGCATTGGGACTTTTGGATTTGGGACTGGACAGCGATGTGACAGAGCTTTCCGGTGGACAGAGAACGAAGATTTTACTGGGTAAATTGTTGCTGGAAAAACCGGATATTTTACTTTTGGACGAGCCGACCAACTATCTGGATGAAAATCATATTGAATGGCTGAAACGTTATCTGAACGATTACGAAAATGCCTTTATTTTGATTTCTCATGATATTCCATTTTTAAATAGCGTTATCAACATCATTTATCATATGGAAAATCAGAAACTGGACCGTTATGTAGGGGATTATGATCATTTCAAAGAAGTATATGAAATGAAAAAATCTCAGCTGGAGGCGGCTTATAAACGTCAGCAGCAGGAAATCAGTGAATTAAAGGATTTTGTTGCAAGAAATAAAGCCAGAGTTTCTACCAGAAATATGGCGATGTCCAGACAGAAAAAACTGGACAAGATGGAAAAAATCGAATTGATGCAGGAAAGACCAAAGCCACAGTTCTTATTTAAAGAAGCAAGAACTGCAGGCAAGCAGCTTTTCTGTACCAAAAATCTGGTGATTGGTTATGAAGATCCATTGTCTGCTCCACTGAATCTGGAAATGGAGCGTGGACAGAAAATTGTTCTGACAGGAGCCAATGGTATCGGAAAAACAACATTGTTAAAGAGCATTTTGGGACTGATCAAACCGTTGGAAGGATTTGCACAGTTGGGAGATTATCTGTATATTGGATATTTCGAACAGGAATCTTCTTATGACAATACAAAAACATGTATTGAAGAAATCTGGGAAGAATTTCCTTCTTATACGCAGTACGAAGTCCGTTCTGCGTTGGCAAAATGTGGTCTGACAACGAAGCATATTGAAAGTCAGGTGCGTGTTCTTAGTGGGGGAGAACAGGCAAAAGTAAGACTTTGCAAGTTAATTAATCAGGAAACAAACCTGCTGGTATTGGACGAACCTACCAACCATCTGGATGTGGACGCAAAAGATGAGTTAAAGCGTGCACTGAAAGAATATAAAGGAAGTATTTTGATGGTTTGTCATGAACCGGAATTTTATTTAGATGTAGCAACAACCGTATGGGATTGCTCCAAATGGAGTACAAAACGATAAAAGAATAAGCTTTGGGAGGATTTACAAATGGCAGATGGAAGACTTTGGGTAACACAGGTAAAAGAAAATATCGGTAAAGTACTGGTCGGAAAAGAAGATATTCTGGATTTGGTACTTACTTCACTGACAGCAGGAGGACACGTTCTTCTGGAAGATGTTCCGGGAACAGGTAAGACGATGCTGGCAAAATCATTGGCTCGTTCACTGGATACCAGTTTTGGACGTATTCAGTTT
>JAXJUX010000242.1:0-6623 GCA_036308845.1 Ruminococcus sp. | reverse complement strand
ATATGGGATACGAACCATACTTTTCGAACAAAGGAAATGTGCATGTGACACTGGGCGGCGAGGGGCATCCACTTCTTCTCGCAGCTCATCTTGACACCCTCGGTGCCATGGTCCGCTCGATCAAGAATAACGGACGTCTTCGCCCGACCACACTTGGCGGACATCAGTGGACCACCTGCGATGGCGAAAACTGCACGGTTCACACCCGTGATGGAAAAGTTTACACCGGCGTGGTACTCAACACAGAACCTTCTGCCCATGTTGCAGATGAAAAGGCAGAACGCAAAGAAGAGAATATGGAAATCCTTTTGGATGAAAATGTAGACACCAAAGAAGCGACAAAAGCGCTTGGAATCCAGGTTGGTGATATCATTGCCATGGATCCTCGCACAACTGTAACGGAAAGTGGTTATATCAAAAGCCGCTTCCTGGATGACAAACTTTCTGCAGCCATCCTTCTTGGACTTGCCAAAATGGTAAAGGAAGAACATCTGCAGTTAAATCGCAAAGTTTCTCTTCTTTTTACTGTATATGAAGAAGTGGGACATGGCGGATGCTTTATTCCAGAAGATACGGAAGAAATGTTGTCGGTAGACATGGGATGTGTCGGTGCGGATCTGGAATGTACGGAGCGTCAGGTTTCCATCTGTGCCAAAGACTCTGGCGGTCCTTACAACTATGATGTTACAAGTGCTCTTGTACGTACAGCAAAGGAAAATAACGTTGACTTTGCAATTGATGTCTATCCGCACTATGGTTCTGATGTGGAAGCTACGCTGAAAAGCGGATACGATATTCGTCATGGCCTCATCGGCCCGGGTGTCTACGCTTCTCATAACTACGAGCGTTCTCATGTGGACGGTGTAAAAAATACACTCGCTCTATTAAAGGCATATGTAACACAATTAAAATTTAATTCGCAAAGTAGATTTTAAATTGATTTTGAGCATTATAAAAGACCAGAGTTTTAATGGCTCTGGTCTTTTGATTGTTTTTTGTTTAAAAGTTCAATTATTGCATCAATATCAGGAGTGTATTTGTTGCGATTGCCTTGCTCGTATTCATTCAAATAATCTTGGCAAGCACTAATAATAATTTTATCATTTCCATCAATAATGTTTTTTATTCCTTCTAAAAAGACATTTCCTTTATATAAGTAAGGTTGAATATATTTTTTTTCAATTGGAAACAGTTTGATATAATAAACACCATGAAAATTTCCAGATTTTGTTTTTGAATTAGGAGGTAAAGCAAAATAAGTTGTTTTATCTGTATTAGCTGTAATGTTCGATTTCAATGGGACAACAAAATTTCTTTTTACGCCTTTATATTTCAATTTAACAACTAAAACGCATGGTCTACCCGCTTCATTATGTAGTAGTTGATTGTACGGATCGGCTCCTTGAGATTTACATTCTTTGAAAAAAGTATCTTTTACTTTCACTAAATTCATCTTGCGCATACTCCTAGAATAATAAAAGCCTCAGGAAATGAGGCTTTTATTGCAAAACTGCTAAATGATATTCTACGTTTGAGTCCCGTCATTTTCGGAGACTACAAATAACTGACAATTGAGTAATATTCTAAATTTAAATCCCGTTACTCTCGGAGATTATAAATAACTAACAATCGAGTAATATTCGAACCGTTACCCTCGGTAAGAATCTCTTCTTACTTGTATTATACTATAAAATTTCAATTTGTAAACATGTTTACGAGTAATTTTGTTTGTATATTTACAAATTGTTATTATTTCTGATAAATACAAATTTTGATCCCTTCGTCTGCTTTCTGCACAATGGTTTTCATGACTTCTTCCGGAACGGCTACACATCCGGCGGTGTAGGGATTCTTTCCGGTACAGTGCAAAAAGATGGCAGAGCCCTTGCCGGGAATCCCTTCCTGATTGTAGTCAATGAACATGGCATAATGGTATTGGGGTGCGCAGTCGATCAGGTGCTCTCCTTCGCAGGAATGGGGCTTTTCGGTGATGTCGATCAGCTGATTGTAGTATGCATCGTCTCCACACCAGTAAAGGTTTTCATTCACCTGAATGTAAGGCATTCTGGCACCGGGATCTTCCTTGATGCCAAAGACGATGGGAAGTCCGTAGACGCCAATGGGAGTTTTGTAATCCCCTTCTTTGGTCTTGCCAAGACCGTTTTTGCCGATAAAGGCCGGAGAGGAGAGAAGCGGTTCCCAGTGGGATTCTGTTTTCTGAAACATCAGAAGATCTGCGTTGCTTCCGTCGGTACACTGTACAAAAATAAGCTGGGAGACGGCCGGATCTGACGCGTAATCAGAGAGAAGCTTCTGCCAGATAGGGTTTGTACCAGGGACGGAAGGGGCTGTTGGTGTACACATAAAATTCATCCTTTTCTACATCTGTTTTGTTTTGTTGGTGCATGCTTCCATGCCGGCCAGGACTGCATTTCGAAATCCTGCCTTTTCCATGGCAGCTACGGCCTCGATGGTGGTGCCAGCCGGTGAGCAGACCATGTCCTTTAGTTCACCTGGATGCATACCTGTTTCCAGTACCATTTTGGCACTGCCGAGGACAGACTGGGCAGCCAACCGGTAAGCCTGTTTCCTGGGAATTCCGTCACGAACGGCTCCGTCTGCCAGGGCTTCGATAAACATGAACACGTAGGCCGGAGAACTGCCGCTGACGGATACCACCGCATCCACCAGTCGTTCCGGCATCACTTCTGCGATTCCGCAGGATTCCAGAAGGGTCAGCACTTCCTTCAACTCTTCTTCCGTGACTGTTTCTGCAGGACAGACGGCGGTCACTCCTTCTCCCACCATGGCCGGTGTGTTGGGCATGGTACGGATCAGTTTCACCGGTTTGCCAAACCATTCCGTAATGGTCTGAATGGATTTGCCGGGGGCGATGGAGACGATCAGCTGAGATTCTTTTACAGTATCACGAATTTCCTTTATGACCGTTTCATAAAACTGAGGCTTCACAGCCAGAAAAATAATATCTGCCCGGGCTGCTTCCAGATTGCTGGTGGTGGTCTGGATTCCGTAGGTATCAGAAGCCTGCTGCAGCGTTTCTTCATGGAGGGCGGAGGCAATGATCTCCTGGGGAGCAACCAGCTGCTTTTTCAGGATTCCGCCCAGGATTGCTTTTGCCATGTTTCCACATCCGATAAAACCAAGTTTCATATGAATACACTTCCTTTTTATAGTAGGTTTAAAACTATAAATGAGTAAATCCCAAATATTGCACAAAATAAAGATACCCTCCGTTGAATGATGTATAATTGAAGTACCAACAAACAACATACACATTTCAACAAGGGGGTGCCTGTTGCAAACAGTATACATCATTCTAACAGTATTTACAATTACTTTAACGCTTTAAAACTCGGATTATTTTTGTCCGATGTGTACCTGAACCATTTGATGACCATTATCGTTTCTGTTTTCCTTCGAGGTTACAAAGGAAAAACCATCGATTTTGCAGAAGTCAGCTCTATGCACCGGACTACAACTGCTTATTTCCTGAATCACGGTAAATGGGATGACTATGCTCTCCAGACTGTTTTGAAAAACAGTGTGATACAGGTTGTCTACCAGGAAGCACAACGTTCCGGGAACCCCATTCTCTGTATCGTGGATGATACCATCGCTTCACATACAAAGCCCTCGTCACAGGCATTGCATCCTATTGAAGCAGCATATTTCCACCAGTCTCATTTAAAGAGACGACAGGATTATGGACATCAGGTTGTTTCTGTTATGCTTTCCTGTAATGGGATCACCCTGAACTATGCAGTTATCCTGTATGACAGATCAAGATCCAAAATCCAGATCGTACAGGAGATTGCCCGGGAACTTCCGGAAGCGCCAGTGGTTTCCTATTTTCTCTGTGACAGCTGGTATACTTCTGTAAAGGTTATGGATAGTTTTATCCAAAAAGGTTTTTACACCATTGGTGCGTTAAAAACCAATCGGATTATCTATCCCTGTGGGATCCGCCAAAAAGCCAGTGATTTTGCCCTTCATTTAAGAAAAACAGATAAGAACGTCAGCCTCGTGACCGTTGGCGGTCGTAAATTTTATGTGTATCGTTATGAAGGGAAACTCAATGACATCCCGAATGCGGCAGTGATCCTCAGTTATCCCCAGGAAGCTTTTGGAAATCCGAGAGCTTTGAGAGTGTTTATATCTACCAATGTGGGATTGTCCACACAGGAAATCCTGGATACGTATAGCAGGCGGTGGCCAATTGAGTTATTTTTTCGCCAAAGCAAGGGAAAACTTGCACTGGATAAGTGCCAGATCCGTTCCCGGAAAGGAATCCAGCGTTATTGGTTGATCATGTCATTGGTGCATTACATGTGTTGTATGCATTCTGAAAACTGTACCTTTGAAGATGGGTATCGGTATTTTCAGAAGCAGTTGAAAACAGAACAACTGACAAATCTTCATACTTTCATAAAAAATGGAGCGTCACTTGAAGCTGTTTTCGAAATGGTAGGGTAATTTTGTGCAAATTTCAATATTTGCTCATTTATAGGTTCTTACATACCTTAACAGAAATTATCTAAAAGTAATCTAATTCAAAATACCCACGCTTTTTATAACTATAATATAAAAAAGATACCGCTTGAATATATACCACACAAAACTACAGCTTTTCCTTCTGCTATTCCTGTCGGTATACCGACGGTGAAACTTTTTCTTTCTTTTTGAATGCCCTGCTGAACGAATAGATATTCGGAAAACCCACCTGCTCCGCAATCTCGCCGATTGGGAGCTTTGTGGTTCCCAAAAGATATTTTGCATGCTCAAGCCTGGAATCCAGATGATACTGAATCGGGGATACCCCAAACGCCTGTCTGAACCTATGACTCAAATAATATTTGCTGACATGAATCTGCTCCGCCAGCTTGTCCAGAGAAATACTCTGATTCAGATTATCATTCAGATATTTCTGTGCTTTCCAGGCAATGTCTTCGTATCCTACATCTTTGGAATCTTCATTATCCAGACTGATTTCCCTCAAAAGCAATGAAAACAACTGTAAAAACAAACCATTTGCCTGCATATCTGAGTAAACCATACGTTTCTCTTTTTCATGAATGATCGCCATCAGAATATTCCGCATCCGCTTATAATTCTTAAAACGCAGTACCGGCGGTATATCGGGACAGATTTCCTCCAGAATATCCTCTCGAAACAACCTGTAATCTGAAGGCGGTATGGCTTTATAGTCTTTATATGATACATATATATCCGAGCTCAATTCGTCTTCCTGCAAGTCAAAATGAATATAAGACTGATGCACCAGTTCACTTCCAACTGATCGGAGCGTATGTCTCTGCATCGGACGAAGAATAATAAAATCCCCTGGAAGTACCTGATAATGTTTTCCTTCCAGCGTCAGATCTATTTCTCCACTGTATAAGAAAATAATTTCGTAATCAAAAATGACTCTCGGCCCAATTTGCCGATCCAGACGTTCAAATGTATTATCCCATGCCATCCGGATATATGGCGTTAAGGTATATTTTTTCATTCAGCTGCACCCTTTTCTTCGTACACATCCTGTTTTTATATAGCTAGAGCCCTTACTACTTTATTTTCTCTTTGCTCATATTCCCCATCTTATCTTAAAACGACACATGAATTCAATCGCACAAATTGTCTTATATTTATTTCATCTTGCTCTCGATTTCATCTTTTTGTTATTTTACACGCTTTTTATTCATATCATCAGCAAATCTTGTTATTACAATGAAGTATCTTCAGGATATCCGCCACCTTTACTCTGCTAATTGTATCTACTTTCCAATTCATCCAATATTCAGAATCTAAATGCAAAAGCTGCTCTTCTGATAATTCTAAAATAACAACCTGCCCTTCCTTTGCTTTTTTCCTGAAATACTCCATATCTTTCTCCGTCAATAGTTCCATATCTTTCATACAAATCCCTTTCACTACATCATCGCACGCATCAGTACAGTAACACGATTTCCTTCATTAAAAATTGCACCGCTGTCATCTTCTTTCATTACTGTAATCTCTCCGTCAAGACAAAATCCGGCAACAGGATGTTTATGAAGCATCCCATTGCCGGATTTTACAAACTGTGTCTCTTTAAAATAAACTGGAAACGCTTCCATCTCATTCATTACATAACCATGATAGGAATCTGGAAACATCAGATACGTGTCATTTATTTGCTGCATTTCCGTATAAATTTCCGTTTCCTCAAAGATCCCTTTATATAATTCTGTCTGCATGCGATAGGACTGTTCCTTTCCATCATCTCCTTCGACATCCAGATAAAATGCCTGCCGTCCTGCTTCATACAAATCTTCTTTTTCTTTTTTTCTGCAGTAAGTTCCCATGCTGTTTGCTTCTTTAAAAACATCCTTTTCCAGCATCCGATATTTATCATCAATAACTGGATCAAATCCCCGTATCAGGACCACACACTTCCGATTATCCAGCTTCCGTACTTCATCTGGAGCCATCATATCACGGCCGAGAACATCATAATTACTGCTACTGGAGCCATGACTGCCTTTTGTTTCTCCCGTGGATTTCTTATCAATCGTAAATTTTCCAAGCATCTCTGACACATATTTAAAGGTACTCTGCTCATT
>JAXJUX010000241.1:0-38489 GCA_036308845.1 Ruminococcus sp. | reverse complement strand
TTTGACGGCTTTCTTCCACTACTTTTTGTTTTTCAGTGTCGTTCATGTTAGCAAATGCCTGCATGGATTTTGTGTTTGCCGCCAGAGATAAGCCGAAACCGATGGGGAGATTGCCGCCTTGACCGATGTTCCATTTGTTTTTCATAGTTGTATCACTCCTGTTGGTATTGTAGTTTTTCTTAGTATTGCTTTGTAAGGTGATATTATGCATTCTAATTAAACTTAAAATTATTCATACCAATATCTTAATTCTATACCTTTTTATTTATTCACTACACTTTTTCTGACGAACTTTTGGCTTACTTATACATTTTTTCTGACAATCCTAATCTATATTTTCCCCTTGCTTCTTTCACAAGAATTCCCTCTGCTACTAATTTTTTCAACACTCTCTGCAATTGTCTCCTGCTCCGATTCAGACGAAACGCAGTCTCCTCTATGCTCGTCATCCTTTCATCCTCACACTCAAACCATATATAGTGAATTAGTTGCTCTTCCAGTGTCTCATGCAAAGCCTTGCCCATAACACTATACATTTTCTGAGACATGGTACGGCATAGGTAACGAAGAAATGCATTGTCATTCAAAAGAATTTTTCGATATTTGTCCAAAGACAATTCCAAACTATAAACTGTTTCTTTTACTTCCTGTATATTTCCTGTTTCCACTCCTTCAAAAAATTCCACATCTCCCATCAGTGCGAAACGATCTGCGTGTTTGATCAGAAATGTTCTTCCATTTTTGTCAACAGAATAGATATCCCACTTTCCATCTACAATGAATTTCAGATATTTTGTCGTGAGACGTTCTACATTCATCCATTCTCCCACTTCATATCGATACAGTCGAAATTCCAAATTCGGTGTATCAAACAGTTTTCCAATCTGATACTGTTTCAAATATTTATTTTTTAATTTTTCATCAAAAATTTCCTGCATTTAAGGCCCCTTTGTGACACGTGTCATATTCTTTCTTATTTCCATCAAGTATAATGCATTTTATATGAAAAAGGAATGGAGGATTTGAAATGTCAAATATTTTTGAAGATGCACCAATTCACAAGGCGTTTTTCTCACTTGCACTTCCTTCTGTATTTGGGAAAATCATTATGGTTTTGTATAATTTGGCAGACACCTGGTTTGTAGCCAGCACAGGAGATGCTAATATGGTTGCCGGCGTTTCTTTGATTTCGCCAATTTTTATGATTCTTATTGCCTTGGGAGATATCTTTGCCATCGGCGGAAGTTCCATCGTTTCCCGCCTTATGGGAGCTCAACAAAAAGAAGATACAAAGCGCATGAGTACCCTTTGTTTTTATGCTTCCCTCATTTTTGGTACGATCCTGATGGTTATTCTGTTTCTCATCAAAGAACCGCTCATGGTACTCCTTGGAACTGACAGTTACACCTATTCCCATGCTGCAGATTACTACACATACCTTGTAATCGGCACCCCATTTATTCTGGCTTGCAATGTTCCGATGAACCTTCTCCGCTCAGAAGGTCACGCGAAAGCCTCTATGGCAGGTTCCATTACGGGTTCCGTAACGAATATTATTTTAGATGCCGTTTTTATCATGGGATTACATATGGGTGCTGCCGGAGCAGCAATTGCAACCGTCCTTGGCAATATTGCTTCTATTCTTATGTACGCTTTGTTTTACCGCAAAGCAGAATGGATCAGCATTTCTCCAAAATGCTTCCATTTCTCCTGGAGCGATATGAAAACAGTAGCAGTCGTGGGTGTTCCAGCTTCCCTTACCAACATCATGAACAGTATCGCAGCGACTCTCACCAACCGTTTTCTTCTTCCATATGGAAATGATGTGATCGCTGCATGGAATATCGCCGCAAAATGTACCATGATCTGTACCATGCTCATTGTGTCCTTCTCATTCTCTTCACTGCCACTGATTGGGTACAACTACGGGCAGAAGAATTATAAGAGAATGAAAGAAATTTTGAAGTTTATCTTCACATTTGAACTTTGCCTCACATTCGCCTGCTCTATTCTCCTTACACTTTGTGCACCGCAGCTCATCGCAGCTTTCATGAACGATGCAGGCATCATTGCTAACGGAACTCAGATTTTGCGCTGTCAATTACTGGGGACCTGCTTTATGGCTATCATACTTATCTGTACCTGTACCTTTCAGGCCACAGGAAATGGAAAAGCAACACTTGTTTCCACACTGGGAAGACAAGGTTTTGTATTTATTCCAGTCCTCTTCATTTTCTCACATTTGTGGGGATATCATGGAGTGCTGTATACGCAGCCTGTAACAGATTTAATCACAACAATCTTGGTGGTCACATTACTTAGAAAAAGTATAACGGAAATGAAATAGGAGTGGCACTACACCACTCCTATTTTTATACCTATTATACTAATGTTTCTTTTGCTCCGTTTCTTCTGAAAATTGTTCTAAAAATCAGGCGCGCAGCCGGACCTGCAATAAACAACTGCACTGGAAGTGCCATAATAAAGTTTTTACAATATGTAGTCAGATAATCAGGAATGAACTGGCTTGTAAAACCGTATCCATGATATACACCTAAAATACTCGCTAAAGCCACCTGTGATACTACAGTAAAAATCTGAATTGCAAAAATAATTGCGATTGGTCTATCACCTGGCTGTACTACACGAAATGCAAAATATTTTGCAACGTGGCTTGAAATAAAATATGCACATAAGAAAATGATAATAAACTCAATCCACATTCCCTTTAATGCAATGAAAAAAGTGGCATTTGTAAAACTTCCCATTGCCAATACGGTATTATAAAGTGTCATGATATATACCATAATCCATGCTGTAACGGCTGTAAATATAACTGATTCTAATTTTGTTTTTGGCATTTTTGTTCCTCCATTCATAATCGTATAATTTTAATCTTCTAATTCTTTTTTTCTTCTCTGCACCATAGACTTGATCGTTGCTCTATCACCCTCCTTATAAAGAAAAAAATGCCCCTCTACCGTCTGACATTGGCAGAGTGACATTTATTGTCTCAAAAGAATATGAAAATAAGAAATGCCTGGCAAGCATTCGAAGCCTGCCAGGCATTTTTTCAAATATAACAATTTCTTTTTATTATTGTCAAGATTTTTTTCGATATACATACTACACTTATTCCTGTCAAATAAAACTTTTCACCCAAGTGATCAAAGAACCTTTATGTGTATTTTCACGAACAGTACCCAGCATATACTCTGTCACCGGACCATTTTTTCTCATTTTTTCGAGACTTGCTTCCTGAAGTTCCTCGATTGACATATCTTCATAGGATTGTTCCAGTCTACTGTAACTTTTTCAGGTTTTGTTTCTACTTTCGGTTCTTTTTTTACAGGTTCTGCTGCCACAGGAATTTCTTTCTTTGATGCTTTTACTACTGATTTTGGTGCCTTTTCAATTTTAGGAATCGATATTGGCGCAAAACTTTCACCAATCATTTCTGCCGGAATCCAAATTTCACCGGAGTTTGCACTTACCTTTACTTGCATATGCAAAATGTGTGGTCTGAAGCAGCAGTTCTTTGTAATCACCATAAGATAATGCAGGTGTATTGCGACGAATTTTCCCCAGGACAGCTATCAGTTTTGTACAAGGATTTGTCTCAATGGCATCCTTATAATCTTCATAATGTAATGCAGGTCTTAAGGAATCGTCAGAAAAACGTTCCTTCCGTCCCTCAATGCCAAATTCAGAACCATAATACACTGACGGAATGCCCGGCAGGGTATAAAGCATAATATGTATCGGCAGAAAATGTGCCTTATTGCTTAGCTTCGTATAAATACGTTCCACGTCGTGATTGTCTACAAATGTATAGAGATTTACTTCATTTGCCACCTCTCGAAGTGCTCTCATATACGCGAAATCCAAAACATCAGCAGCATCTAAACGAATACCATCAATATCAAACTCACTTACCCAAAAGCGAATGACATCGCAGATATAATCCTTTACAGCTGGATTATGCTGGTTCAGCTTCACCAAAAGATCATGACCACACCAATTTTCATAGGAAAATCCATCATGAAACGAATTATTCCCTCGGAAATTTACCTTGCAGTACCAGTCTTTGTACCGTGAGTTTTCTCTATGTTGCTTGATATCCTGAAATGCAAAGAAATCGCGGCCAGTATGATTAAACACGCCGTCTAGTATTACCCGGATTCCCTGTGCGTGACATTCTGCTACAAAATTTGTCAAATCTTCGTTCCAAGCCTGCTGTCTACTTTTTTATAATCTGTTGTTATAGCCATGTCCCACAGATTCAAACAGTGGTCCGATATAAATAGCATTACATCCGATTTCTTTAATATGGGAAAGCCATGGGAGTATCGTATTTGAACGGTGTATGGGTTTTCCATAAGAATTGTGTTTTGGTGCTCCAGTAAGCCCCAACGGGTAAATATGATAAAAAATTGCCTCATCGTACCACGCCATAGTTTTTCCTCCAGTTTCATAAATTATAATTAGTTTATACTATTATACCAATAGACCATCTTTTTGACAGATAATCCTAAATTTTTTAATTTTATATTATTGTTTTTCCCGAATTTTCACTTTCTTTTATTGAGGCTGTTGGATTACATTTTTCATGCGTACTTTTATTGAAAATTCACACTTTTCATGCGCACTTTTTCTTTTATGTAAACACAATTCTTACGCAAATCTCCGCTAACCTATACTACCTTTTCCTATAGTATTTTTTTTAAGCAATAGGGAGCGGCTCACACCACTCCCACACACTTCAACACCCAATATATCAACCCCTGCACCCAACTAGTAAACACCCCATACAAAATCACTGACCCGGCAATCGTAAATATCTTACATCCAATCCCAGAGGCCTGCCCCTCCGCTAGTGTCAACTAAAGGACAAACTGA
This sequence comes from Ruminococcus sp., assembly GCA_036308845.1. Taxonomy (GTDB): domain Bacteria; phylum Bacillota; class Clostridia; order Lachnospirales; family Lachnospiraceae; genus Oliverpabstia. The sequence goes on along the minus strand of JAXJUX010000241.1, from coordinate 33,590 downwards.
AATTTTACGCGTAGCAATGAGCCATAATTCACATTAATATCTATACTTCACGTCCAAGTAAATCAACTTTTTTGTTCTCGAAGAGCATTTCAACAGCTTCATCAATTGTAACCTTTTTTTCAATCGCTTGAAACGGAAGGTCATTTCTGATAATCAATTTGACCGTATCACCCATTATTTTTTTTAATGAGTCTATAACTTTTTCTCTTGAATCAAGAATACCCTCATTAACCATATACTGAACCATTGAAAAATTATTTATGATTTTAAATTGGCAAAGCATATTAGAATACGATGTCTGTAAGGACTTATTCATTCTTGCAATCACCCCAAAATCATGCGAACAAAAAATAAATTCATTTCGAAACGATCCGCGAATCAACTCAAATATGAAGAAGATAGAAATAACGATTAGTTCCTCTGCCATACTATCCTTGCTCGTTTTTGCATTTTTTAGATATACTATTATTTCATTAACAAATGTACTATTAGCAGGAATATTAAATCCCATCTCTGAAAAGCCGTAATAAGGCATCCTTCGATCCGTTCTGATTCTGTTTCCCAAAGTCAAGTTCGCTATATTATCATGTATCAAATTGGAAAATCGACGATTCCATTGTTCAACGGAATACGCCATATAAGGTCGAATATTCTCACAAATTGTTTCTTCTTTCAGCAAAAGCAAACAAAAGCCATATTCTGACATATTACCCAAAAATTCTTCGTTCTTTTCTTGTAACTTATTCTCTACCGAATCTTTAAGTTCATACAAAACAAGTTCTGTTAATACAAAGACTATTTTAGATTTTTCCTTGCCCTCTGCGATATTTTCAAATGCCCTTAGCAAATCTTCCGTTTCTATATTGAATGACTTGGTAATAAAACAAGTATCTAAAAAAAATATCTTTTCCGCTTGTAAAATTGAAGCAACCACATTTGCTTGATTAGTTTCAAACAGACTTCCTGAAGCAGATATCATTTCAGAAATACAATCTACAACCGACATCACGCTTCCTCCCTCACATAGAGATATGCGTTTTTCAATCCTTCCAAACGATATTCTAGATCATCTTCTGTTATTATTCCTCTTGCCACATTTTTTTCGCCAAGTTTTTTAGCTTCATCGTATATTTTCTCAAAATCATCTTCTCGAGTTGGCTCCATTATTGAAACATCGCCCTTACGCATAGGCAAATTTCTAAATAATTTTTTCTGTTTTTCTTCACTATTGTTTTGCAATAACACATCCATTAACGAAGAATCACTGGTATCAAAGATATTCAACTCATAACATCTAATTACTACAGACATATATGTTGTTTGATAGTAACTCATTAACGCAAAAACAATAAGCAATTCATGAATATATGGGTATTCTTGTATTAACTCTTTTGGCACTCTCTTTTTTTCCAATAATCCAACCAAAAACTTTACATCTTCTATTGGCATTATTACTGCACCTGCAAACGCATTTGCCATTTGTTCATCTTCTATTTCATCATAATTATTCAAATATAGTTCGCCGCTATTTCCCGCAGAATTATTTTGAATCAAAACATGATATAATTCATGCGCAATTGCAAAATTGTTATTAGCTAAACTTTTCGATGTATTCAGCACTAAATAATTTAAATTATTAAGCCTAAGTTGAAATGCTCCGATTTCTTTACTTTTCATCGGAATACGCATAAACTTATACCCTCTATTATCGAAAATCAATTGTGCTAACGTCTGCATATCTGAAATAACTGTCGGATTTTGTCTCCCAATACAATCATAAAAGATATTCTTTGCAGTTGATATTTCTTTGTTATGTGATTTATTAAATTGTAATATTTTATATAATTTTTCTTTATCCATAATCCCTCTAAAAAATCCCTATAGAACTATAGGGATTAAAACTACATTTCAAGCATTGCCAGTGCATCATAAAAACGAAACATCTCAACTAATTTGTCAGCTATCTTTTTATCCTCTTCTGCTAATGTTCCCGCAAAAAAAGCTAATTGTCCATTATTTTCGATTTCTCTATATTCTTCTACAGAACTATCAAGAAAATATGTCATATCATGTCCTAACGCTTTAGCTAAAAATTCAGCTTCAGATTCCTTTAATTCTATTGTTCCGTTAAGTACTTTACTCACTCTACTTTTATCCCACCCAGTCATAAGAGAAACATAAGTTTGCCTAATGTTTCTAACATTCAAATAATTTTTAACACCTTCAATAAACTTGCTCATCTTTATCACTCCATTCAAACAATTGCACACATATACTTGTAAACCATATCACAATCCGAATGTCAAAGCAAGAACTTGTTGCCATAAAAGCAACTTTTCTTTCTTTACAGCTTTATATTACACTTTTTTACTACCATTTTCAAGAAAAGTTTGCATATTATGCAACTTCATTACCCAAATATTGTTCTCATTACATACATCCTGTATATAGAATGAGCATTCTTACATTATTCTTTATTACTGATAGTTTTATCTTGACAGTATTATATTACCTTATAGATTTTTTATTCCATTTTTTTCATGCGCATTCATTGTTTGTTCAAATATATGTAAACAGGGAGTGGCTCACACCACTCCCATCCATTTCAACACCCAATATATCACTCCCAGCACCCAACTGGTAAACACACCATATAAAATCACTGGTCCGGCAATCGTAAAAATCTTACATCCAATCCCAAAGACCTGCCCCTCTTTCTGATATTCCACCGCCGGCGCTGCCACAGAGTTCGCAAATCCCGTAATTGGCACGAGAGTCCCTGCACCGCCCCACTGGGCCAGGCAAGGATAAATATTTAGTCCAGTCAGCAATGCGCTCAAAAAAATCAAGCTAACAGAACACCAGGTTCCCGCTGTTTTTTCATCCAGACCTGCGTTGTTTGCCACGTATAAGACACACTGTCCAAGCACACAAATCAAACCACCCATCACAAAAGCTTTCAGCATATTCAGCCACAATGGATACGTTGGAGTCATTTCTTTTACGTAGGCTTCATAGGTATCTGCCTGCTCCTGCTGAAGTTTCTGCTGTTGTTTTTGCAAGGGGTCTTCTTTTTTCTGTACCCGCTGCAGTTCCTGCTCTTTTTTTTGTACATCCTCAAGCATATCACTCAGGTTCTGATTTTCCTGCATATCACTTCCATTTGTATTTTCCTGTTCTCCCACTCGCATATTACCCAAATTTCTATATTCCTGTTCTTCCATCATTTCCACCATCCGTTTCTAAAAAATAATAGACTCCCCACCGTCTTCGCTATTGCAATCGCAGCAATCAGCCAGCCAATCCCTCTGGTAATCTGCAATTTCCGCAAAAGTACCGGAAAAATGTTGGTCACTTCCCCAAGCGCTATGATCCAACTGCCAAGGAAAATACCGGCACATACCCCAAAAACGATGAGCCCAAATGTTCCCCACTGTATTCCGCTGCCGAAAAAATACCAGAGTACTCCGAAAAATGCACCTGCCATGATGCTGCCTTCGTACCAATGAATCTTATCCGCTGTTTTCGTGATTTCGGCGTATCTTGAAACAATTCCCAATGCAATGAGTAATGCCACCAACCCTCCGGCAACCGTAACTCCGGCGCAGATACCAAGAAATATTGTGATGATCCAATCCCACATGTTACACTCTCTTTCTGTGTTCCAAATCCAGAATGGTCCGGTTGATATCTGCCTCGTAGGTTTTCATTTCTACTTCCAGAGGTGTCGGATCCTGATTCTTTTTCCATTTTCCAAAATGTCGGAAGAATACAAATACACCCAAACCAATTCCAACGGAATAAGATATTTCCAAAGCAGTCAAACCATGAGAGGCATGTCCCATAAACTGACTGTATATCTGTTCGAAGAGAGTGGCAATATCCGCATCCACATGAAACGTCATAATCGAAAACATCGTTCCAAAAAAAGTGACCACACAGACCAGAATTGTCCGCAGCCAGCTCAGGCACACATTTTCTTTCTGTTCTTTCATGTAATTCAGAATGATTTCCGGCTCTCCCAAATGGACAATCTTCAGATTGGGCTGATTTGCTCGTATCGCGTTTATCAAATCCACAGCGGTTATGGTGTAATATCCGTATTGATGCATTGGCATTTGATATACAGAAGTTTTCTTGCAGTGCTCGAGCAGTTCCTTATTTTCACAGGATAATTGGGCGATGTGCTCTAAAAGTACGTTCTCATTCGTAATTTTTACATTTTGGTCTGTCTGCAAATACAAGATATCATGCATGTTGACACACTCCTGTCAAAGCACGCACCAACGTACCTCCATGCTGCGCCGGTTCCCTTATAAACAAATACCATCCCAGCACAACAATCAAAATCACCAGCACACATACAAAAATCCACGTTCTCCAGCGTCTCCACATAGTACTTACTCCTTCTATCCAATCGTTTCCATGATAGTATGAGCAGTTTTCTTTTGAATATTTATCCACCCGCCTTCTTTTTTAAATTCGTCATAATTTTCTTTTCCATTCGCGATACCTGCACCTGGGAAATTCCCCATTCCAGTGCAATGGCTGCCTGTGTCTGCTCTTTCACGTACCGTTTGTATATCAATTCTCTTTCTTTCCCGTCCAGTTCATGCAGTATTTCCTCCAAAAAAATCCGGTCTACGATCGTTTCACTGGAATTTTCCTTTTCTTCCACTTTGTCCATCAGAGAAATATCCGTTCCATCTCCCTGATAAATGACCTGATGCAAGGATTCCACCTGTGTATTTGCTTCCATGGCAAGCATCAGATCTTCCACGGTAATCTGTAATTCTTCTGCAATTTCTGCGACCGTAGGCTCTTTCCCTGTTTTTTTCTCCATCACTTCCCGCACTGCATAGGCTTTCGCAGCGATTTCTTTCAGTGAACGGCTGACCTTTACCATTCCGTCATCCCTTAAAAATCGCTTGATTTCTCCCGTAATCATTGGGACGGCGTATGTAGAAAATTTCACCTCGTACTTCAGATCAAATTTATCAACCGCTTTGATAAGTCCAATACTCCCGATTTGAAATAAATCCTCCATCTCTACGCCACGATTTTGAAATCGTTTGGCAATACTCCATACCAAACCAATATTTTCTTCTATTAATGTATCCCGCGCCTTTTTATCCCCTTCGTGTGCCAATTTTAATAAGGCAAGGGTTTGTTCCATACGACCTCCTTTTACGCAAATGGGTGATGATGCGTACCAATTGTCTTTTTCATACGGACAATGGTGCCCTTCCCCACTTCTGACTCGACCTGCACTTCATCCATAAATGCTTCCATAAATGCAAATCCCATTCCGGAGCGTTCCATTTGCGGGCAGGTGGTAAATAAAGGTTCCATAGCTTTTGCAACATCTTCAATTCCTTTTCCTTCGTCTGTAACGGTTACATAAAAATCTTTTTTCTCCGTCCGGCAATCCACTCTGATTTTTTTCACTTCCTGATTGTACCCATGGATAATCGCATTCGTCACAGCCTCAGAAACTGCCGTCTTTATATCCGCCACTTCCTCCAACGTAGGATTTAACTGCGTACAAAATGCCGCCACAGCCACCCTCACAAACCCTTCATTGCAAGAGCGGCTGTCAAAAATAATTGTCATTTCGTTATTATTTTCCATATGTTACCCCCTATTCTTCACTATTCCATACTTGTTCTTTTTGAATCTCAATCACCTTCGGCAAACCAGCCAGCTGAAAAATCCGATAAATCCTATCATTAACGTGAGTTGCTGCCACTGTTCCCCCAAGTAAACGAATGGTCTGGTATCTCCCCATCACCACACCAATTCCGGAGCTGTCCATAAATTGTGTATCCCGAAAATCAAATTCTATGCGTTTGATATTTTCCTGCGTGATCAATTGGTCTGCACGATGCCGAAATTGTTCTGCAATATGATGGTCTACTTCTTTTGGCATACGGATGATCATTGTTTTATGTTTTAACTGAAATGGGTTCATGTATCCTCACCTTTCTTATAGTTGTATTATTTTTTATAAAAATGAAAAAAACCGGGAATATGCCTATGCATATCCCCGGTTTAGAGGTTTCTCTTACGTAACTATTCTGTTGTCGTCGCTGCATCGTCTCCCGCAGTTTCCTGAGTCGTACCACCAGCTGTCTGATCCGTCGTATCTTCTGTTGTCTGGTCAGCAGCATTGTTATTATTATTGCTATTATTTTCAGCGTCATCAAATCCTCTGCCGCCATTATCAATGTATTTTTGTGCACTCTTTGCACGTTTGCCAGGGAATTTTTCCACAATCTGCTGGAATACTTCCACTGCCTTATCATACTGACCGTCCAGACGATAGGAGTGTGCCAGGAAATTCAACACATCATAGTCGGAATCGTCCATTTCCAAAGCCTTTGTATAAGTCTCAATTGCAGTTGTGTAATCCTCTGCGTAAAATGCGACTTCTGCTTCTGTTTTCAGGCTTTTTAAAATAGAACTTTTAATATTTTTATAAATCGTGTCATAGATTTCTTTCGCATCCACAGACAGCAAGTCCGGCTGGATATTCGCCATGACATTGGCCGCTGCTGTATAATTACCATTTTGGTAAGATGCATATGCTTTGATCAGATTTTCATAAGACTCTGTCTGTGTATTCGCATCTTCAATCTGCTGCTGCGCAGATGCAACCGTTTCTTCTGATTCTGCAATCTGCTCTTTCAGCTCATTCATTTCTGCGGCCTGACTTGCCATCGTGTTGCTGTAACCAACAATTCGCTCATTGGCCTCTCTGTTGATACGCTGGGTATTGGCTGGAACCAATAAGAACCACACCAGGCAAGCACCTACCAAAAATCCCACTCCAATGTTCAAAAGAGTAGCTGCCAGAGAACTTTCTCTGAACGCAGGAGGCTGAACCACAATATCATTTTCTGTAATGTAGGCAATTGTTTCTCCTCTTGCAGCTTCTGTCTTTTCTTTTCTGGAAAATCCCCAACGACGGGCTTCCAGATTGGTTTTTGTTCCTGTCTGTTCATCGACTTCTTTCAGGAAACGCAGTGTCGTCGAGTTGGTCTTATCAATCTTGATAGCTTTTTTTAAAATCTTTCTTGCTTTTTCGTATTCTTCCTGTTTCAGATAGATCAGCGCGAGCAAATGATATCCCTTGATCAATTTTGGATTCTGACTCAGTATTTTCTTCAACTGGATCACAGCTACATCTTCACTTCCATTGCGGCAGCAATGCAGACTGTCATTGTATTTCTTGATTGTCTGATTGATAATATCCAATTTATTGGCATTTTCCTGGAGAAGTTCGATGTATCGGCTTGCAATATTATTTTCCGGCATGATATTTTTGCTGATAACCCATTCACTGAGGGCTGCAACCGCCTCCCCAGTTTCAAAATATACCAACCCCAGTAAATTTCTTGCATCAATATTTAATTTATTGAACTTTAAGCTTTGTTTTAACAAATCGATAGCACCAGACAAATCTCTGATCTCTGCTTTTTCTAATCCCTGATTATAATACAAATTTGAAAGCTGCCAGATTTTCTTCTGTACTTCCACATTGAATCCACAACTAGGGCAATAGGATGATTTGTTAAGCACTGCTCCACAATTCATACAATTCATGGTTTTCCCCTTATTCTTTCCGTTTCTGTCCTTCTGTTTTCATCATTTCTTTCAGAATATCCACAATATCCGTCAAGTCTCTTGTATAGATTGCGCTTTCCACTTCATCCACATCCAGACATGGTTTGAACTTTTTCAATTCTTCTTCGTAATCAATCATTCTTTCTCTCCTTATTTACTGGCAAGATAGGCTTTAATCTCACCAACCAGATACAGGGAGCCTACACAAAACAGCATACCGTCTTCCTTCAGTTCATATGCCGCATCAAAGGCATCTCCCACCTGTTCTTTTGCAACTACACATTCGCATCCATTGTCACGGAATAACTGAGCCAACTGCTGTGCCGGAACAATACGATTGCCCCAAATCTGTGTAGCTACGACAGCATGTGGACGAATCTGTTCACATACCGTACGAATCATCACTTCATAATCCTTATCTGCCACTGCGGAAAACAGCAGTACAATACGATTATCTTTGCGAAAATGACATGCAGTTTCTACAAATCGTTTCACGCCATCCGCATTATGTGCGCCATCCACGATTACACCTGGCATAATAGTTTCCATACGACCTTCCCATTTGGTATTGGCAATACCCTGAATTCTTGTCTCTACAGGAATCTTATGGTCGTCTTTTAACATTTCCATCGTGAAAAATGCCAGAGAAGCATTCATCATCTGATATGGTGCAATATATGGGATGGAAATTGTGATATTTTTATAATACTGGCAATGGAAAGAAAAATCAATGCCCGCCTTTGTATTTTTCTGAATCTCATACATGTCTGGTGTCAATGCAAAGCATGGGGACCCCAGTTCTTTTGCTCTTTTTTCAATCACTTCTGCTGCTTGGGCATCATGTCCATCGTAAATCACAGGCACACCCGGTTTGATGATTCCAGCTTTTTCTCCTGCAATCTTAGCAACGGTATCACCCAGGTATTCTACATGGTCCATGCTGATAGAAGTGATAATACAAGCCAATGGACGGTCTACGGTATTTGTCGCATCCAGTTTTCCACCGAGTCCTGTTTCCAGCACCACGTATTCCACATCTGCTTCTTTAAAAATCACCATACACATCAAAAACAGGGTTTCAAAATAGCTTGGATGATCCAATCCGTCTGCCTGTGCTTCTTTGATAATCTCCTGCACTTTTTCAAATGCATGTACAAATGCTTCATCAGATGCCATCACTCCATTGATTTTAAAACGTTCATTGATCTTCACCAAATGTGGAGATGTAAATAAACCAACTTTATATCCGCCAGTTCTCAGCATGGAGTCCAAATAGGCACATGTGCTTCCTTTTCCATTGGTTCCTGCCACATGGATGACTTTCATTTCATTCTGAGGATTTCCCAGACGACATAATAAATTTTTTGTGTGTTCCAAAGGATTCTTTGTCGTAAACTTTGGTATTTCTTCGATATAATCAACGATTTCTTTATAATTCAAAATTACCACCACTTTATCTAATGTATTTACCGGAAATCCGGTCTTTTTACATTATATAATAGTGGTGGTAATAATCAAGCAAATTATGTCGCAAGTTTTTAACTTTTTTATTCCCGTTCCGGTTCTCCGGCTGGTTCCGGGCTCACTGTCGGTGTGATTTCAGCCTCTGAGGCAGCATCTGTTTCATCTTCCGCTTCTGGTGTCGGCGTTACTTCCGGTTTCAATGGATGATAAATCTGTGTTTCTGTCCTTGTGAGAACTTTCTTCGTAGCACTATTGCTTTGAATTGCCACAGCAAGTTCATCTCCATCCTGCAATTCCAGATTCTGCACAACCAACAGATTTTCACTGATCATCTTGGTTTCCTGAAGCTCTCCATTTACTTCCAGTCTCGCAGAAGCTGTGAAATTTTCTCCGGAGATAAAATATCCGCCTGTTCCCGTTTCTCTAATCGAAGTAAAAATGGTTGGCTGAGTTCCCAGCTGCATGTTCGTTTTTTCATATGCTGGTTTCCCTTCATATGCATACTGTTCACCGTACAGCAAATCGTACTGAAGTGCTTCCAGGTCAATCTGATAATTCTTTGTTCCTTTTCTGGTCTGATGATAATTCATGATTGTTCCTTCGTGAATATCCAAACGATCCAATACTTCCGCAGCCATTTGGTATGCGGCAATATTTTTGTCCTTTTTCTTCATTCCGAAGTTGTCCCACATCACGTATTTTGTCTGGAACAAATAACGATTAGCCATATCCTCAGCTTTCAAATCCATGGTCGGTAAATGATCCCCGTACATAACAAGAACAACACATTCATCAAATTCTGCCAATTTGTCGGTCAATTCTTTGATGAACAAATCCATTTCATACATCTGATTGACGTAATATTCCCATGCATTATTCAATTCTTCACTGGCTGCTCCAGTCACTTCAATCACTGGTTCATCCAGTACCGGTTCTGTTGGATAATCTCCATGTCCCTGAACGGAAATCGTATATACATAGTCAGGGCCTTCTGTAGATTTCATTGCTTTAAAAATCTCATCGGTCAGAATATGGTCTTTTACCCATCCAGTCGGTGTGGTATCTGAAATGTCCGGCATGTATTCTTCGGAAGTAAAGGTATCAAATCCCAACATGGAAAATACGGTTTTTCTTCCATAGAAGTTTGCCTCATTGTTATGAATCGCATGGGTTCCATATCCCAAATCTTTCAGAACATACGCCATACTTTCGCAGGTTTTTTCTTTCAAAATAGATTTGTATGGATATTCACCAGCGCCAAAATAATGAAGGCTCATACCGGAAATGGATTCAAACTCCGTATTGGCAGTTCCCGCACCAACGGAAGGAACTTTGTAATAACCGGAAGAATATTCTTCCAGCAGTTTTCGGAAATTCGGAACAGGGTCTTCGGAAAATTCCAAAAATTCAATTTCTGTCGGGTCAATAAAAGTTTCCAACTGAAGAAACAGGATATTGACATCCAGATTATCTTCATTGGTTACTTCTATATCTCCTTCGCTATTCACGATTTCCGTAATCAATTCTTCGGAATATCCATTTGGTGAATCGATTCCCGTATCAAAGAATGTTACACCCAGACAATATGGAAATCCGTAATCCAGATATGCATATGCAATATTTCCAAAATAGTTGGAAAGGACACGTTTTTCAAGCGCCAGATCCGTGACACCGGAAAACACCAGAAATCCAACCAAAATCAATGGAATATTGATATAATATCTGATTTTTCCCTGATATACCCATCCTTTTTTGGACAGACGATACAGAAAATAGATCAATGCAATCAATGCAATCACCAGCCCAACGATGGCAACCGGTGACAGATATTTATTTACGATTCTGACCGCATCAGATAAAAGTTTTAAATCCGGTCCGGTGAATGGTGTGACACGATTCATCAGTACCACACCATTGATTGCACCTAACACCAACCAGATTGTACCTATTATAATGCGGGCAAGCACACGGTTTTTAAATAAATATACCAACAAACTTGTGGTAAATATCAAATATGCATTAAACAGAAACACCAATGGGCTTCCCGTCATGTAGGTCCACGCGTCTTTCACAGAATGGCGGCAGAAGACTTCCATAACAAAATATAATGCACAACAGCCTAAAAACTGTAATGGCAACGACAACAAGTTACAAATCCGAATCACCTGACTGCGGTCCGGTTTTTTCAGACTTAATTTCTTCATGTTTGTTACTCCTATTTTTTCAACTGAGCCAATCTTTCTTTTACCTGTTCCATCATTTGTGTATATTTTTCCAGTTTGGCTTTTTCTTCGTCAATCTTCGCCTGTGGAGCTTTGCTGATAAATCTTTCGTTATTCAGCATACCATTTACACGAGCCAATTCTTTTACAAGACGAGCTTCTTCTTTTTCCAGACGCTGGATTTCTTTTTCAATATCAACCAGTTCTGCAAATGGAATATAGATAACAGCCTGTGGAATTACTGCGGAAACTGCATCTTCTGCAATTCCTGCTTTGTCTGCCTGTACGATGACTTCGCTTGCAGATCCCAATGTTGAGAAGAATACTTTACCATTTTCAAAGATTTCTCTTACGGATGCATCTTCGGAAACAACGTATACAGTAGCTTTTTTGCTTGGTGGAACGTTCATTTCTGTACGTACGCCACGGATGCTTCTTACTGCTTCTTTGATTGTTTCTACTGCTTTTTCATCCGCTGCGAAGTTCCATTCATCTTTCCATTCTGGCCATGCAGAAATCATGATGGATTCTTCTTCTGGATTCAATGTACAGAAGATTTCTTCTGTTACGAATGGCATATATGGGTGCAGCAGTTTCAAAGCGCTGCCCAGTACTGTTTTCAGTGTCCACAGTGCTGCAGCTTTTGTTGTATCTTCATCATTGTACAGACGAGGTTTTACCATTTCAATGTACCAGTCACAGAATTCTTCCCAGATGAAATCGTATACTTTCTGTACAGCGATACCCAATTCAAATTTTTCCATGTTGTCTGTTACATCTTTAGCAACGGTGTTGAATTTGGACAAAATCCATTTGTCTGCTGCAGTCAATGTTGACAGATCAATTTCTGCAGGAACTTCTGCTTTTTCCAGGTTCATCATGATGAAACGGGAAGCGTTCCATACTTTGTTTGCGAAGTTTCTGCTTGCTTCTACTCTTTCCCAGTAGAAACGCATATCATTTCCAGGAGCATTTCCTGTCATCAGTGTCAGACGCAGTGCATCTGCACCGTACTTGTCGATGATTTCCAGTGGGTCAATACCATTTCCAAGGGATTTACTCATCTTACGTCCCTGAGAGTCACGTACCAGACCATGAATCAGTACATGATGGAATGGTGCTTTTCCTGTCTGTTCCAGAGCGGAGAATACCATACGGATTACCCAGAAGAAAATAATGTCGTAACCTGTTACCAGTACGTCTGTTGGGTAGAAATAGTTCATTTCTTCTGTATTTTCTGGCCAGCCCAGTGTAGAGAATGGCCACAATGCAGAGGAGAACCATGTATCCAGTGTATCTTCATCCTGTGTCAGATGTTTGCATCCACATTTTGGACAAACTTCTGGCATTTCTCTTGCTACTACAGTTTCGCCACATTCATCACAGTAATATGCTGGGATTCTGTGTCCCCACCATAACTGACGGGAAATACACCAGTCGCGGATATTTTCCAGCCAGTGCAGATATGTTTTATCGAAACGTTCTGGAACGAACTGTAATTCATCATTTTTCAATGCATCGATAGCAGCTTTTGCCATTTCGTCCATTTTTACGAACCACTGTGGTTTTACCATTGGTTCTACAGTAGTTCCGCAACGGTCATGTGTACCTACATTGTGAGAATGAGGAACAACTTTTACCAGAAGTCCCAGATCATCCAGATCTTTTACGATAGCTTTTCTTGCTTCATAACGATCCATGCCTGCGTATTTGCCGCCCAGTTCGTTAATGGTAGCATCATCGTTCATAACGCAGATTTCTGGCAGGTTGTGGCGTTTTCCAACTTCGAAGTCGTTAGGGTCATGTGCTGGTGTGATTTTAACACATCCTGTTCCGAATTCTTTGTCTACGTATTCGTCGGCAACAACCGGAATCTGTCTTCCTGTCAGTGGCAGTTCCAGCATTTTTCCAACCAGATCCTGATAACGTTCGTCATCTGGGTTTACAGCAACTGCTGTATCACCAAGCAATGTTTCTGGACGTGTAGTTGCGATTTCTACAAATTTTCCTTCTTCTCCAACAACCGGATAGTTGATATGCCAGAAGTTTCCTGCCTGATCTTCGTGTTCTACTTCTGCGTCAGAAATGGATGTCTGACAAACCGGACACCAGTTGATGATTCTGGAACCTTTGTAAATATATCCTTTTTCATATAATTTGATGAATACTTCCTGAACTGCTTTAGAGCATCCTTCATCCATGGTGAAGCGTTCTCTTTCCCAGTCAGCAGAAGCACCCAGTTTTTTCAGCTGATTAATAATCTTTCCGCCGTATTCTTCTTTCCATGCCCATGCATGTTTCAAGAATTCTTCTCTTGTCAGGTCTGCTTTATCGATTCCCTGTTCTTTCAGTTTTTCGATAACTTTTACTTCTGTAGCGATTGCTGCATGGTCTGTACCTGGCTGCCACAGAGCTTCATATCCCTGCATTCTTTTGAAACGAATCAGGATATCCTGCATAGTTTCATCCAATGCGTGTCCCATATGCAGCTGACCTGTTACGTTTGGCGGCGGCATAACAATGGTAAATGGTTTTTTATCTGGATTTACTTTTGCGTGGAAGTATCCGTTGTCCATCCATTTCTGGTAGAGACGATCTTCCAGACCCTTTGGGTCATATGTTTTTGCTAATTCTTTGCTCATGATTTCCTCCTTGAAAAATAAAAAGCCCTCCACATGTTTCCATGTGAAGGGCGAATGTCTCGCGGTACCACCTTACTTATATAGACGTTTCTCACGTATCTATACATCTCTAACATCCTGTAACGGGGATGAAGCGTGAAAACCTACTTTTCTTGCTTACAAGTGTTCAGCTTTCCGGTTCCAAAGCTACCTTCTGTATACACGTTCCTGGGATGCCTTTCAGCCGGTGAACATCCTTCTCTGTAGGGGTTTTATACATACTCCTCTTTGTCACAACCTTTCGCTATTAAGCTATTACCTAATAATAGTAGGGTTTTAGGGATTTGTCAAGGTTGTGGCAGCATGATTTGAGGAAAAATCTTGTGTGTTTAATAGAAATTTGTTCTTCCATCTTCACCTGTGGATTTTCGGTTGGATGACAAATTTTATATTTCTTGTTTTTCATCCAAAACACTGGATGACCTTTTATACATTTACTATATTTTCATCCAATTTCCGAAAGATATGGACGAAGCAAATCATAAGTGAGTGTATTTCATCCAATCATTGGGATGAAATATCATTTTTTACTCTATTATAATCCAAGTAAATACTTCCAAGACTCCAAGATATATGTTTCAGACTTGTGCCTTAACATTAGTATCATGCACCACTAATAACAAACTATCATTTAGCACTTTACTTATTATCTCAAATATGATTAAATTGTATCATAAACATATCACACAAAGCAAATCTATTAGTATTCAAAGGAGACTATTTCACCATGTACCGCGATCAAATGAACCTCAAACTATTGGAACTTGAAAAACAAATCTATTCTATTACTCGGGAAATACAAATCTTGCCTGATGGAACTTTATATTGCATCCATAACGGCAAATATCAAAAATGGTACTCATATCACAATAAAAGGCAAACCTACATACCAAAATCCAACCAAACACTTGCCGAAAAACTTGCTTATAAAAAATACCTCTCACTGCTTCTGGAGGATTTAACCCAAGAAAAGAAAGCTATTGAAGCTTATTTATCACTACACCCTTCCGATTTTGGCAAATCCAACGAATTACTTATACAAAAACCTGAATATCGAGAACTTCTTTCCAACTACTTGCATCCTCTCTCCCAAGAACTTCTTGAATGGGCAAATTCACCATACGAAAAAAATCCCAATTATCCCGAACAATTAATACACAAAACGCGCTCTGGAAATTATGTACGCTCTAAATCAGAAATTATTATTGATATGCTCTTACATATGAATCAGATTCCTTTTCACTATGAGAATGCTTTATATTTGAACAAAACAGTTATATATCCAGATTTCACAATTCGGCACCCCAAAACTGGAAAATTCTTTTATTGGGAACACTTTGGTCTTATGGATAATCCTACCTACGCAAACAAAACCTGCGAAAAACTTCAACTTTATACCAGCAATGGAATTATTCCTTCTATTCAATTAATTACTACTTATGAAACCAAAGATCATCCATTAACATATGAAGTTGTGGAACAACTTATCAAACATTACTTTTTATAATATCTTTCTTGGTGTGGAATGATACTTTTAGAATATTACATATTTCATCCTAAAATATGTATAATTTCCAGCAATTTTTCGCATTATCGTCCAAAAACTATTTTTCTTGGACGATAATGCATATATTTTCATAATTTTCTCCATAACTGTGGATGAAATTATATACTTGTTCTATTTTTCATCCAACGAGTTCTTCTCCCAATCTCAGCAAGCGCAAAAATCTCCCTCTACCATACAAAAAACACAATAAAAAGACCCCCAACCCACCAAGGAGCCGAGGAGCCTTCCCAATTATCTCTTATTTCACATATAAAACAAATGCTTCATATGGTTTCAGTGTAATTTCTTTTTTGTCGTAATCGCTGTTGTAGTTGCTGATTAAGCAAGTTGCCTGCGCAAATTCTTCCGGAATCTCAAATGCCTGTTCTTCTTTTGTGAAGTTGCATACGGTGAGCAGTTTTTCTCCGTCTAACTCACGTTTGTATACGTACAGGTTTTCGTCCTCTTCCAGAAGCAATTCATAAGTTCCGTATACAATCACTGGATACTGTTTTCTGAGTGCAATCAGTTTTCTGTGATGATGGAATACAGAATCTGGATCAGCCAACTGTGCTTTTGCGTTGATTTCTGTGTAGTTTGGATTTACCTTCATCCAAGGTGTTCCTGTGGAAAATCCTGCATTTTTTGTGTCATCCCACTGAATCGGAGTGCGGGCATTGTCACGGCTGATGTGTGTGATGCATGGCCAGAATTCTTCATGTGATACACGACCGCTTGCACACCACTGATTGTAACCATTGATACTTTCGATATCCACAAAATCTTCCGGTCCGTTGAACGGGAAGTTTGTCATACCCAGTTCTTCCCCCTGATAAATGTATGGTGTTCCCTGCATCATGTGAAGACAGGTTGCCAGCATTTTCGCAGAAACTTCACGGTATTCTGGTGTGTCATTTCCGAAACGGGAAACGGCACGAGGCTGGTCGTGGTTATCCCAGAACAAGCTGTTCCATGCTTTTCCATACAATTCTGTCTGCCATTTGGTCAAAGTCTTTTTCAAACGGAGAAGAGGCATATCTTCGTCTGTCCATTTGTCATATTTTCCAAGACCTTCGATATGTTCAAACTGGAAAATCATATTTAACTCATGGGTATCTTCTCCACCGTACAATTTTGCCTGTTCGATGTTTACGCCGGAAGTTTCACCAACTGTCATGATATCGTATTTAGAAAGAACTTCCTTGTTCATTTCTTTCAAAAATTCATGTACTCTTGGTCCATGAACACAGAATGGATTGAAATCTCCATACAGACCATTGATTTTTCCATCCGGCATTTCTTCCGGTTTGGAAATCATGCTGATCACGTCCATACGGAAACCATCGATTCCTTTTTCGCACCACCAGGTCATCATATCGTACACTTCCTGGCGTACTTTTGGATTGTTCCAGTTCAAATCCGGCTGTTTTGGTGAAAATAAATGCAGATACCACATTCCTTTTTCTTCATCAAAATCCCATGCTGGTCCGCCAAATACACTGCCCCAGTTGTTTGGCGGCTGGGTATTGTCTTCTTTTCCTTCACGCCAGATATAATAGTCGTGATATTCATTTTTTTCGGATTTGCGGCTTTCCACGAACCAAGGATGTTCATCGGAGGTATGGTTTACTACCAAATCCATTAAGATTTTAATTCCCCTTTTGTGAGCTTCGGCAAGCATTTCATCAAAATCTTCCATGGTTCCAAAATCACTCATGATTGCCTGATAGTCGCTGATATCGTATCCATTGTCATCGTTTGGTGATTCGTAGACAGGGGATAACCAGATAATATCAATACCCAGTTCTTTCAGATAATCCAGACGGCTGGTAATTCCTTTCAGATCACCGATACCATCTCCATTGCTGTCCATGAAACTTCTTGGATAGATTTGATAAATGACCGCTTCCTTCCACCAGTTTTTTTTCATTTTATGTTTCTCCCTTCCAGTATTTTATTTTAAATCCCGTACTGTGGGATTTATTTTCCTAACATCTTCCAGTTATGACCCAAAAACAAAAGAGACCAAACGCCGAGTAACGTTTGGTCCCTGAAGAATAATAGTTAGGAGCTATTAATACAAGCTATTATTTTACAGATCCGCTTACTACACCGGAAATGATCCATTTCTGACAGAAGATGTATACGATCAGAATTGGGATCAATACCAACAGGTATGATGCGAATGCCAGGTTGTATTCCGTATTGAACTGTCCCTTAAATACGTACTGTGCAAGCTGCAGTGTCTGATATTTTTCATCACTCAGCAATACCAGTGGCATAGAGAAGTCGTTCCATGTCCACATGAAAGATGTGATTGCAACAGTAGCACTCATTGGTTTCAGCAATGGGAAGATGATCTTGTAGAATGTCTGGAGTGGTGTAGCACCATCGATATAAGCAGCTTCATCCAATGCCAGAGGAATGGATTTAACCTGTCCAGTATACAAGAAAATGTTCATTGGCAAACCAAAGATGATATACAGGAATGTAATACCATAGATGTTATCCATGTTAAATGCTGCAGCCTGTTTTACCAGAGGAAGCATGATAACGTTGAATGGGATAAACATCGCACTTACAAAATGCAAGTAAGCAAAATCGAAGAATTTGGATTTTCCTCTATTTCTTGTAATTGCATAAGCAACCAGAGAGTTTGTCAGGATTGTAAAAATCAGGTTGACAACTGTAATAGAGAAAGTGTTCATAAATTTCTTAGGATAATCTGTCATTACCCATGCATCTACGAAGTTCTGGAAACGGAATTTCTGTGGCCAAGCCAACACGTTTGCCATATCGGATGGGTCACGTACAGCAATCATAACTGCAATGTACAGTGGTCCAATGATAACCAATGCAGCCAGAACAAACATCAGAATGGTCATAGGTATATTAAATTTTTCTTTTACTTTGATTTCTGTATTTTTGCTCATTAGTTTACCTTAGCCTCCCTCTTTTCAAGAACGTTCAACTGGAAGATAGAGATACCAGCGATAACGATGAACAGGATAACTGCGTTGGCAGACTGGTAAGCGAACTGACCACCGTCGAAACCACGTTTGTAAATCAACAGTGAGATTGTTGTTGTGGATGTACCAGGACCACCACCTGTCATAGCCATTACCTGATCGAATGCCATCAGGAAGTTTTTAACACTCAATACCATGTTAATTGTGAAGAATGGAGCAATCAGTGGGAATGTGATTTTCATAAATCTTGTCATACCAAATGCACCATCCAGATCTGCTGCTTCGTATACGTCCTGATCGATGGACTGCAGACCAGATAAATAAATCAATGTGTTAAATGCACAAGACTGCCATACTGTTACAAACAGAATACCCAGCCAAGCATTTTCTGTACCCAGAATGTTAACGCTCAATGCTTCGCTTCCAAGCATCTGACCGAACATTGGAATAACGTTACCAAAAATAAAGTTAAATACGAAACCGATGATCAATGTACCAAGCATGTATGGCAAGAAGTACAACGCTTTGATTGTGTTTTTGAATTTCAGTTTTGTATTCAGACCACAAGCCAGAGCCAAACTGATCAGGTTTGTAAGTACAGTTGCACAGAATGCAAATTTGAATGTAAACCAATATGTTTCGCCCATTGAAGGGTCTTTAAAGAACTGGAAGTAGTTTCTCAGTCCTACGAAATTCCATGTGCCATATCCTTTCCAGTCAGTAAAGCTGTAGAAAATACCCTGCAGGAATGGAATGGTATGGAAGATAAAGAACAAAACAGAGAATGGAATTACCATGAAGTAAAATGCACGGTTAACCCCAGGTTTCAGAGCTTTCTGAGTTTTCTTATCCATTGGGTGACCTCCCTTTTTGTCACGCAAGGCGGAATCATTACGATTCCGCCCGGCTATTCTTACAGTTACTTATTATAAGTTCAGTGCATCGTAATCTGAATCAATTTTCTTCAATGTATCAGCGATGTTCTGTGCATCGTCTTTACCATTGTTTAAATCCAGGAAGAATCCGGACAGGTCTGCAGACAGGTCAAGTCCGCTTACATAGTAATGGTCTGGATAGTCAGCAACTTTACCAGCAGCGATATCATCGATAACACCTGCTACTGTTGGGTCTTTCTGTTCTGTACCAACTACAGCAGAGAAAGCGAACTGTTCGTCAATGTACTGCTGAGCGTTTTCTACTTCTGTCATGAAGCTGATGAATTCGTTAGCTGCTTCCTGATCAGCACAAGCTGTTGTTACACCCAGAAGTACGTCGATACCGGATGTGATCAGGTTTTCGTCAGCATTGTCAGATGCTGGGAATTTGAACTGGTCAATGTTTACATCAGCATTAGCTTTTTTGATTTCTGTAATTGCCCAGTTACCATTGATCATCATAGCTGCAGAACCAGCTGCAAAATGTTTGTTACCATCATCATAAGATGTTCCCATGTAGTCTTTCTGAGCATATGGAACCAACTGCAGATATTTTTCTAACAGTTCTTCATGTGTTCCTTCAAATGTTGTAGAACCAGCTTTTCTATCAGCGTAGAAGTTTTCTGGCTGCAGAACTGGAGCCATAGAGTTCCATGCTGGCAGGATTGTCCAAGCATCTTTGAATGTTAATTCGAATGGTGTAACACCTGCTGCCTGCAGTGTTTCACAAACTTCTAACAATTCAGTCCATGTTGTAGGAATTTCGATTCCGTTTTCTTCAAAAATGTCTTTGTTATAAATAATACCTGAAGAGTTTGTTGCATATGGAATACCATAAGCTTTTTCTTCCTGATCCATGTTCAGCATGTACAGCATATCCATGTAAGATTCGTTGATGTTTGCAACATAATCTTCACCACTTAAGTCAACCAGAACACCTGCGGACTGCAGTTCAGAGTATGTAGAGTCACCACCCATAGCAACGATATCTGGCAGGTCGTCTTTTGTCATACGAGTTTTCAGAACTGTACCTGCATCAGCTGGCTGTGTCAGCTGAACTTCGATTTTATCCTGAGATTCGTTGAATTTTGCAACTAAACCTTCCATTGTAGATTTACTTTCTGTTTTTGTACTGAAAAGTTCCAGAACAACTTTTCCGTCTGCAGTTGTTTCTGCTTTGTTTTCAGAACTTCCGCCGCAGCCTGCCAGCATTCCAACAACCATGGATGCAGACAAAGCAAGTGCTAATACTTTTTTCATTTTCATTTGAAACATCCTCCTTTTTTGTAAACCTAGTCACTTTTTCACGACCAAATTTCGATATTCACATTATAAAATTTCTATAAAAATCCGAGTATGAATTATCCGATATTCTAAATGGGAATTTTCTTACCAAATTCATAAATTTTATGTCATTTTTTTGTTACTTTTACCAAAGGCAGGACAATTTTCCTTTTATACCTACTGGTATTTCGTACAAAAAAGAATACAAAAAGCTGTTCAGGTATGAAAGTTTCATATCGAACAGCTTATGTTTAGTTCAGATTTTTTTTATATTGTTCCGGCGTTACATTATAATATTTTTTAAAGGTCTGTATAAAATACGAAACATCATTGTATCCCACGCACATCGCCACGTCACTTACCTTCAAATCACTGTTTTCCAGTACCTGTGCTGCCTTCTTCATACGAAGATTCACCAGATATTTAGAAAATGCCTGCCCGGTTTCTGCTTTAAACAGACGGCTCAGATAACTTGGATTGACAAAATATTTATGCATTGCCAGATCATTTACCGTAATATCATATTGATAATTCCACTCCAGATATTTCAGCAGTTCTTCTATAATAGAAGATTTATGACCTTCCACTCCACAGACATCCCGCAGAATCTGGCAAATATAATCCTTGATTTCATCCAGAGAACGATATATGTACAAATCCGTCTTAAAAGAAAACAAAAGTGTGGATTCCTTTCCCTGCTGCATCTTATCCTGTTTTTGATTGTACACCCGGTTCATTACGTTGATGATCTGTACCAGGGATATAAATAAGGAATAAACATTGACGGTATCCGTTGTCCGGCACTGTTCAAAAAAGGCTTCTATCACATGTTCCGCCTCTTTTACCTTGCCTTCGTTCAGACAATATTCCAGATTGCGTTCTTCTACCTGGGAAAAGCATGGCATAATGCTTACTTCCTGTCCATAGAAATACAACTGATTCCCCGGATTTAGCAGACGCTGGTTGATCGCATATACGGCTTCCCGATACGCTGCTGCCAATTCTTTTCCTTGCGCTTCGCATTTTTTCTGCAAAGAACTAAGACCGATTTCCAGGTCCAATTTCAAATTACTGTGACAGGAAATAATTTTCTTGCGCAGATTAGCTGCCACTAGTTCTTTTTCTCCTTCCTTACAGGAAACTGCCAAAATAAATTCTTCTTTTGGATAAAAGAACATCGTTTCCATACGCATAGAACCTTCCGTTTTTCCCAGAATCTCCAGAATATTTTGAATCTGATGATCGGTAAGTTCTCGTTTTTTGCACTGAACAACCGCCAGATACCAGTTACCAGACTGCATTTTTTCAAAAAACGGATGCAGAATCCGCTTATTCAGATTTTCATTTTCCAACACATGGGTAAAATCCATATGCTGTCTTTTATCTGTCACAATACGCATACGCATACGTTCTGTATCTTTTTTCTTTGTCTCCTGCACTCTTCGAATGGATTTCAGCAATTCATCAGTTTTGATTGGTTTCAAAAGATAATCTTTGACACCATATTTGATCGCCTGCGTAGCGTATTCAAATTCAGCGAACCCCGTCTCAATAATGACACAAGTATCCGGAAACTGTTCAGAAATTTCTTTTGCCAGCTCCAGGCCATCCATTTCCGGCATTTGAATATCCGTAATGACCATATCTGCCGACTGTTCCTTCAGCATTTCCAAAACTCCCTGTCCGTTTTCTGTTTCCCCTATGATTTCAATATCTTCTTCAAGCTCCTGCAGCATTTTTACCAGTACTTTTCTTGCAAAATACTCATCTTCCGCTACTATTACTCTTATCATCTATCTTCACCTCGCCAGTATCTACTGTATAACGAATCTTCATATTAATTCTTGTATATTCCCCTACTTCACTTTCTATGGAAATACCATATGCATCTCCATAAAAATTCTTCAATCGGTAATTTACATTACGCAGTCCAATACCATCGCTGCCACCTATGTTTTCTGCTGTTTCCAATGAGGCATTGAGTTCTTCTACTTTTCCTTTTTCGATACCTATTCCGTTATCTTCTACCGATATTACCACATCTTCGCCAAAACGGCACGCTTTTATTTTAATAATATCCTGTTTTTTTCTTTTAGCAAATCCATATTTGTAAGAATTCTCCACGATTGGCTGAAGAACAAATTTAATAATAGAACAATCTTTCAGCGATTCATCCATATCCGTAATCACCTGAAAACGGTTCGGAAAACGAATCATCTGAATTCCCATATAATTCAGCGTATGCTCCAATTCCTCTCTGATCATTACAATATCGTTTCCTTTGATATTGTAACGGAACATATCTGCCAGATTTGCAGAAATCTGTGGAATATACTCTACATTTTCCAATTCGGCAATAGCTCCAATGGTATTCAGCGCATTGTACAGAAAATGCGGATTAATCTGAAACTGCAGCATTTTCAATTCAGCCTGCTTCTGGCGTAATTTGTACGTATACGTTTTGATGATGTTATCATTAATACGTTTCGCCATGGCATTGTAGCTTTCCACGATTTTTCCGATTTCCTCATACTGACTGACTCTGGTATCTTCAAACAATGAAATTTCCTGTTCTTCATTCGCATCAAGCGCTACTCTTCCCATCGCATCCGAAAGTATGCGCACCGGGTAAGAAACCTGCTCAGAGAATCCGAGAATTCCTATAATCGTCACAAGAATAACCAGCAGCAAGATGATGACAAATACACTCATATTACTGAAAATCTGCTGTGCAAAATACGATAATGGGATGTACTGGATCAATCTCCATCCGCTCGCTTCATATTTTCTCATCACGACCATGCAGCGCTCTCCATGTACCCGAAAAATCCCTTCGACCTCGGTATAACTTCGCATATTTACGATTTCAGTGTCCGCCGTATATCCATTTCTGTCATCCGAATCAAACAAAATATTGGTATAGCTTAACACCATGAAATCTGTTTCTCTACTGATCTGCGCAGTCTGTTCCCATTGACTTTGAAATTTGTTGTAATCCAGATCCAGAAAAATATATCCCACCGGTTCTTCTTCGACTACATTCCATACAGGCATAATAATAGAAATGACGCTGTACATGACCATATTAATTTTTTCTTTACGGGGCTCACAAAAATATGGTGCTTCCCCCCTGGACCAGTTGGTATACTCTGCCAGTTTTTGCATTCTGGCAATATAATCTGTCTGGTCTTCCTCGATATTTTTAAAAATTCTTCCATCTGCCGTCAACAAAGTGGCACGCAGCACGTAAGGTTCCATGTCTGTCAGCAAAATCAGATTATTTTCCAGAATCTTTTTTGTTTCTTCATAACTTTCCGGATCGATCTCGCTGTCATCCGACAGAATCAAATTACGTACTTTGGTATCGGAAAGATGGAAATTAGCAAAACTTTCCAATTGTTCTATAATTTCATCCAAAGAAAGGGCTAACTGGTCGTTTGCCTGTTCCATATGACTGATTTCTGTTTGTACATCCTGCCGAATATTGGACACGATAATAAAAAGGAATGCAAATAAGGAAACACCAAACAATACCGCATAACTGATCGCCATTTTTCTTTGCAGAGGCATCTTTTTTAACCAACGGCTCATCCTGTTTTCTCCTTTACCTGCAAAAATTGTTCACTGTGCTTTTGCAGACTCTGCGTCAGAACATCCATGTATTTTTTAACTTCCTCATCCGTGGCATCCGGCATCAATGAGGCAATATCCTCATCCCTGATGACACTGGTCTGACTCGGAATCCACGTTGCATCCAGATTTACTTTTCTGGCACTGATCAACGCACTGATTCTCGGAGAATAGTCTACGTAAACACTGGAGCCGCGTACACATCCCATGATTTTTTCTTCATCCAGATAGGTCTGCAGAACAGATGGGGACATCAGATAGTTCAAAAATTCTTTTGCTTCTTCCGGATGTTCACAATTTTTAAAAATTCCAACACTGCTGTCTACCCAAATCGTAAAGTTCTGCTCCTGTCCTTCTTCTACCGGAAATGGAATCATTTCCAGTTCTATATGCGGGTTTTGTTTGATGATGTTTCGATATGCCCAACTTCCCTGCATAAACATAAATGCTTTTTCTTCCGCGAAACGGTTAATGGCTTCGTCATAATTCAAATCCACATAGGCTTCGCTTGTATACTGATGCAGTTCAATCAGCTTTTTCATGGCCTCTCTGGTAATATCCTGTTCCCAAAATGTCGTCTTTCCTTCTGCCACATTAGAATACAGACTGCCAAAATCATCTGTATAAACGCTCTGAATACATTCCCAATTTTGATGTACCGCCCATCCTTCTGCATCCGCGAAAATAAATGGTATTTTCCCACGGCTCATGATTTCTTCACAGACACTGCACAATTCTTCATAGGTAGTTGGAATCTCCAATCCTTCTTCCTCAAACAAACGAGTATTTACATAAATCCCTTCACATCCCATCGCCATGGGAAGCTGATAAATGTGTCCATCATAGATCAAACTTGGCAGATAATCTTTGGAAATGCGGTCCAGACATTCCATGTCATCCAAAGCCAGCATATGTCCACCTATGATATATTCTGTTGTCTCGGTACTTTGCAGCCCACTGAGCAATACCATATCCGGAAAGTCTCCATCCGTAGCCGCCACACGAAGCGGCACCTCCGCATTGGTATTCATAATCTGCGTCACCACAATGCGATCCTGAGATGCATTAAAATCATGGATAATAGATTCCATCAACTCATATACTTCTCTTTTTCTATTATAAAATTCTAAATATACTTTTTCTACCGGATGGTTCGCAATATCTTCCAGAATCTGTTCCTCTGTCACAACCTGTCCACAACCCGAAAAAGTAAGAATCAAAACAAACCACCCTGTAAGCACAGCGCAGATATATTTCTTTATTTTCAATCTTAAATCCCCCAAATATGTTCATTTCCTTTTTATTATACTAAATTTCCAAAGAACGCTCAACAAAAAAGAGTAAACGACACCGGTTTTCTTGTCGTTTACTCTTTTGTATTTAGCGAATATGATAAACTGCACGTAAACGCAGTTTTCCAACATCTCCAACTGTCCTTTCGGTATAGTCTTTTCGGGCATAACCGAGAATTTTCACCCGTTTTTCCCCTGCATTCATATCAAAATAATTATCTGAAAGAATCAAGTCTTCATTTTCGTTGAGGATTTCCACACCTTTTGCATAAGCATCTGCGGTAATTACAATTTCATCCCCTTCCACACGATAACTCAGATTTGGATTCTGATAACGGAAGTATTTTGGATAAGAGAAAATAACGCTTCCTTCGGAAATACAAACATTATTTTCCCAACCTTCATAACTTACATACTGGGTAAAATAATCCACATTCGGAAATTCTTTCTTTTCCAGCCAGACACTGGAAAGTGGTGCCACATCCACCCATTCTTCTTCCTCTTTTACGATGGAACTGTCCGCATTGCGAAGCGCCCATTTTACCAGAATCTTTCGTTCCTGTAAGGTTTCGTTGGTCACATTCAGACGAATGGATTTCTCAAAATCAAAATGTTCTCTGTTCATATCTGCCGCCGCACTCATCCATCCCTGTTCTTCACAGGAAACCATCACTGGCGCAAAGAAACGTTTTGCATAGTAATGCAGTGCTTTCCATCGTCCCCAATAATCTACAGAAGCCCAGGAAGCTACCGGCCAGCAGTCGTTCAACTGCCAATAAATCGCACCCATACATCTGCCGCGATTTCTTCTGAAATGTTCTACACCATATTTGATGGCTTCTGCCTGCAGCATCTGAGAAGCATACAAAAGTGTCGTAAATTCCGTTGGATAGCGGAAGGTCTGCTGCAGATAATTCAAAATCTTTCCGTTTGCTCCCCCATTTCTCTGATGTTTTTCCATCACATAGGAAAATATATTCCAGTCATCCGGGTCATCACTAATGGTTTCCACCGTCTTCATCGCCGGGAAGGACTGGAAACCAAATTCGCTGGCATAGCGGAAATAATAATTTCTATAATCAGAAAATGGTTTGTTTCCATGCCATACATCCCAATAATGCACATCCCCTCGGTTTGGATCCTGTGGTTCATCGAAAGAACCGCCTGAGGATGGAGATGCTGGCCAGTAGAAGGTATTTGGATCATATGTCTTTAGCACTTCCGGAATCACCCGTTCGTACATCAAAAGGTAATCGCGCACTTCACTCGGCTTGGATACCCAGTTTCCTTCTTTCACAAATTGTTCCATTTCATTATTTCCACACCATAACCCCAAAGAAGCATGATGGCGCAGACGTTTCACATTATCAATAAATTCAGCCCGAATATTTGCTTCAAATTCCGGTGTCAGATCGTATACGGCACAGGCAAACATAAAATCTTCCCATACCATCAGGCCCAACTCATCACAAAGGTCATAGAACCAGTCTTCCGGATAGTAACCGCCGCCCCAAACACGAACCGCATTAAAATTCGCTGCTTTACACTGTTCCAAAAGAGAACGGGTCGTTTCCGGTGTCACACGACCAAGCAAATGATCTTCCGGAATATAATCAGCACCCATGGCAAAAATATCTTTTCCATTGACCTGATGCGCAAAGCAGGAACCCCATTCGTCTGGTTCCACGTGCATCGTCATCGTACGGAGTCCAATCTTTCTCGTCCATGTATCCAGTTCTTTTCCTTCTTTATATAAAGTAACACTAACCTCATACAAAGGCTGCTCTCCGATGCCATTTGGCCACCAGAGTTTTGGATTCTCAATCACAAGCGTTTCCGGTGAATCGCCTGCTGTTATGGCATTTCCATCCGGATCTGTCACTTTCACACAGTAAGAATAGCCCTCTGAGCATTTACCTGACAAAACCTTTATCTCTTTGCGCAAATCATCCGCTGGATTTCTGGTTACATCAAACTGCAACGTTACTTTCTGTTGTTCATGAATCTGTGTCACATAAACACTGTCCATGCGGCTGTCTTCCACTTCCAACAAATAAACTGGACGATACATACCCGCATCTGGCAAATGTGCGCCCCAATCCCAGCCAAACATGCAATGTGCCTTTCTAATATGTACAAACCCATCCATGGCATCTTCATTCCCTCTGGTTGGCGCCTTTGCAAAGGCATCTTCAATATATTTTAATGGGGAGTAACAATAAACTCGTAACGTATTTTCTCCATCCTTCACCGCATCTGTCACATCAAATTCCCAGATACGATGCATATTTTCTCCATATCCTGCCAGAACATCATTTACAAACACATCCGCGATTGTATCCAGCCCTTCGAAACGCAGCCAGAGTTTGCTGTTTTCTTTTTTATTATATTGGAATGATGTGATATACTCATAATCTTCTTTCATCAGTTCCAATGCTTTATTTTCATTATCTTTCCAGAATGGGTCTTCCATCTTTTCATTGCGAAGCAAATCGGTGTATACGGACCCTGGAACGATTGCCGGCAACCATTCGTCGGAACCTACGGTTCGCATTTGCCATCCTGTATCTATTTTTTTTGAAATCATAGTACCTCCCACAAAAAAACCTGTGACAAATTAATATTTCATTAATTGTATCACAGGCTTTTCTTCCTTTCAACGAATCGTTGTTTCTTTATTCAACTGTTTCCGGAATCAATTCAATATCATCCAGTTCACCGT
The DNA here is from genome assembly GCA_036308845.1 of Ruminococcus sp. Classification (GTDB taxonomy): domain Bacteria; phylum Bacillota; class Clostridia; order Lachnospirales; family Lachnospiraceae; genus Oliverpabstia. The sequence continues at coordinate 5,219 of JAXJUX010000241.1, read as the reverse complement.
CATCCGCGCAGTATTCTTTTCTGTTCAGAATGTCATAAATACATGGAACTACAAAAAGTGTAAGCAGTGTTCCATATGTAAGACCACCGATGGTTACAATTGCCATTGGCTGTACCATGTCGGCACCCATGCCGACGCCCATACCCATAGTGGAAAGCCCAAGGATTGTTGTCAGTGCGGTCATCAAAATCGGACGCATTCTTGTCTTACCGGCTTTGATCAGCGCTTCACGTTTTTCCATACCTTCGGCACGCAACTGGTTCGTATAGTCAACCAGAACGATACCGTTATTTACGATAATACCACTCAGCATAACGAAACCAATCATGGAAATAACACTGATTTCAGAACCGGTGATTGCCAGACCGAGGAAACCACCCGTAAATGCCAGCGGAATCGTAAACATTACGATAAATGGTGAAAGCAGAGACTGGAACTGCGCAACCATGATCAGGTAAATAAACACAACACCAAGGCCAAGCATTTTCAATAACTGATACATTGCTTCGTTGATGGTTTCATTTTCACCAGTCATTTCGATGGAGTATCCTTCCGGAACTTCATAATCTTTCAGCGCATCTTCTACTTCACTTCCCAAAATACCTACGTTATAACCATTTCCTACAGAAGCACTTACTGTCATGTATCGGGACTGATTGATACGATTGATGGAATCAGGACTTACCGCATTTTCAAAAGAAACCAGTTCTTCTACCGGAATTTCTTCTGTATTTCCTTCCAAATCGGTAGCTTCAATCGTGAAGCCTTTGACATCTTCTCTTGTGTATTCTGTCTGCTGTTCATCAATTACAACCACATCGTAATCGCGGCTTTCTGTGGAAAGTGTTGTTGCCGAACTGCTTTCTGCCAGCTTTTTGTATACCTGCTGGTAAACCTGCGCTACCGTCAGATTGTGTTCGGAGGCTTTCGCTTTATCTACCACCAGACGAAGTTCTTCTGTACTTTCTTCCATACCATCGGAAATTTCTTCCAACCCTTCGATTCCTTCCAGAATCTCAACGACATCCGCTGAAATTTCCTGAAGGGTATCTAATTCTTTTCCTTTGATCTGAAGGGAAATTCCGCTTCCGCCAAGGGCAGACATATCCATTGTATTTGTTGTAACTGAAACTTCACAATCTAAGTCTTCGGTCCGGCTCAAAATTGCTTCTTCCAATTCTGCTCCGGTCATTTCTTTGTCTTCTGATAAAATCAAATATACAGAAGCGCTTGTGCCGGAACCACCTCCGGTCAGCATAGACAGACCGGAAGATGAGCCAGCCATAGCACCCATATCGGTAATATCTTCAATATCTTCCAGACGGCTCATGACTTCATCTGTCATTGCCCCTGTTTCTTCCAGGCTGCTTCCATCCGGCATGGTTACCGTAAGGGATGCCTGGGTACTTTCCATATTTGGAATAAAGGATGTACCTTTGCTCATAGACCACATTGCACTCAGTACCAATACTACAACAGCAAAAATCAATACCCATGCTTTGTGATTCAAGATCGTTTCCATCAATTTTCCGTATCCGGCAATCATTTTATCCATCAACGGATGTTTCGTTTCTTTTTTCTTTTTCAACATTCCTGTTGCCATCGCAGGTACAAGTGTAAGAGCGATGATCAAACTTGCCCCCAGAGAGTATCCGATGGTCAATCCCATATCAACAAACAGCTGACGGGTAATTCCTTCTGTAAATACGATTGGAAGGAATACACAAACAGTTGTCAATGTAGAGGCTACAATCGCGCCGGCAACCTGTTTTGCACCGGCAACGGCTGCTTTACGAATCGGCACTCCAAGGTCACGCATTCGGTAAATATTTTCGATAACTACGATGGAGTTATCAACCAGCATACCAACTCCCAACGCCAGACCTGACAGGGAAATGATATTCAAACTGATGCCGCTGAAATACATCAATACAATCGCTGTCATAACACTGATTGGAATAGAGCATGCTACAACGGCAGTAGGACGAATGTCTTTCAGGAATACATACAATATCAAAACAGCAAGGACAGCACCAGAAATCAGGTTATTCAATACGGAGTCAATAACCAGATCGATGTAAATACCCTGGTCCATCAATGGTACGATATCAAGTCCCGGATATTCTTCCATCAATTCATCAAATCTATCTTTGATGCGGTCAGATACGTCTCCGGTAGAATATTCTGTCTGTTTCTGAATACTCAGAACCACACCTGGATTTCCATTAATTCTTGCGTAAACTTCAGAGGAGTCGTCTACAACTACAACTTCAGCCACATCAGAAAGTTTGATTGGATTCAGATCATCCAGTCCCATATCGAAAAGAACCAGATTTTCCATATCTTCAGTGGAAGTGAATTTGTCACCAACACGTACCAGATACTGAATTCCCTCTTCTGTGACATATCCAGCAGGCATACTAAAGTTCTGTGCCATAAGAATTTGAGAAATCAAATCTGTCGTAATTTTCCCTTCCAGTTTTGCCTGTTCCAGTGCATCTTCCTGCGCCTGTTCCAGCTGTTCTCTTCCTTCTTCCAACTGAGCCTTTCCTTCATCCAGTTTGGTCTGTCCGGAAATGAGCTGTGCCTGTGCAGAAGCCATCTCAATCGTAGCCGTAATTTCCTGCTGATTTAACATCTGGGAAGCCTGTTCCAATGTAATCTTTCCACTGGAAAGCTGTTCCTGAGCGGAGGTAATCTGCTGTTTTGCTGATGCAAGCTGCGCTCTTCCATCCGTAATCTGTGCTTTTCCTTCTGCTATCTGCTGTTTCAGCTGCTCCAGCGTATTGCCATTTAAAAGAGCATCCAACGCAGCATTAGCAGTAGCGAGATCACTGATCGTCGAATCCAGCCAGCTTTGCACTTTATTAATCGCATTAATAATTCCTGCTTCTGTAAATTCTTCAATCGCTGCATCTCTTAATTTCTGTTCTATCTCAGCAATCTGTGCCTGCAAAGATGCGATTTGTGTATTTAGCTGACCGATCAATTCAGAATCCTGACTTCCGGAAGCAATCAACTGTTCCAATTGTGCTTTCAGATTTTCCAGTTCTTCATTTTTGATCGTATAATCAGGAATTAAATTCTCCAACTGAATGTCTTTTAATGCCTGCATCATTTCTTCATACTGGGCTTTTTTCTGATTCAGTTCCTGAATCTTTTGTTCTGCCTGTGTAAGAAGATTTTCCATCGTAGTAAGCTGGGATTCTGTAGTATCCAATTCCTGCTCAGCAGTCGTAATCTGATCCAGCTTATTTTGCAGTTCCACTTCTGTTTTCAAAAGTTCCATCTGTTTGGAGGACAACTGGGTTTTTGCATCAGACAACTGAGAGGCCATAGCACTTTTTCCACTTTCCATCTGTGCCATTCCATTGTCAATCTCCTGCTGCGCCTTGTCCAGTTCATCCTGCGCATTTACCAGTTCTTCTCTTGCCTCTTTAAAAGTAAGACCAAGAGCATCTGCAATCTTATTGTTCATGGTATCTATTTTATCCTGACGGATAATGACCTGAACGGATTCTTCTACCATACCGGAGGTAGATACAGAAGCTACGCCTTCCAGACTTTCGATTTCGGAAAGCAGCTCATCTTCGGTGAACTGGCTGATTTCCACGCCATCCATGTCTTCCATTTCGATAGCTGCAATCATAACCGGAAGCATAGTAGGATTTAATTTCATAATAATCGGGCTTCCAATCCCATCATCCCAATATCCTGTAATTTGGTCCAGATTTTCTCTCATTTCCAGACTGACAGAATCCATGTTGGTAGTCTGAGAAAATTCCATGATTACCATAGAAACATTTTCACTGGAAACAGACTGGATATTTTCCACGTTGCTTACTGTAGCCATAGCCTGTTCCACTGGTTTTGTTACCACAGTTTCGACTTCTTCCGGACTTGCTCCCGGATACGTCGTCATAACCAGCGCATACGGAAGGTTCATACTTGGCAGCAAGTCCGCCGTCATATTCATAAAGGAAACAACACCCAAAATAATGACAAGAATTACTGCAACGAACACCGTATATGGTTTCTTAACACTAAACTTTGCTAACATCTTTTCACTCCTTCTTTTATTATGTAGCATCTGATCCTCAATCGAATATACGCCAAAGGAAATGGTTCAATTCTCCTTTATTTTCGAGGAAAACTGAGCCATTTCCTTTGACAAAAATCTATTTGAGTATACCGAAATTTGGGCGAAAAAAAAAGACCTTTTCAGGTCTTTATATTTTTTTAATATTTCTTATATTTTCACTTTTGTGTCCTATTTTGTCCGCTTGAATTCATTTGTCACAGCGATGTTGGTCTTATTTCATTTTTTTGTCTTATTTTGCCCGATTCATTCACATATTCTAGTGATATTGGACTTCTGCAATTTTTTCGCTTTATTTTGCCCATAAACCTTTTCTATGCAATCCATGGGCAAAATCCACAAATAATTTCATATACGTCCAATTCAAAAGAATTTTATTTTTATACAAACTGATTTCTTTCTTTATCGTATTGATAATCAATCATATCCAGTTTATTTACTACTTCCTCTTTCATAATCTGCTTGTCTTCACAAAAAGCATCCAGACTTGTATAAAAATCTCTCAACTGTGTGTTTACATAGCTCAATAACATAACAGGGTCTTTTGGAATCATAGGTGCCCTCCTCTTTTTTCATTTTTGTTTTCAGTATAGCAGATTTCTCTGTTCCATGCTACCCGCCAAAGAAAGAATCTCGCATAGTAAAATTCTTCTCAAAGAGCGTTTACGAAGCAAAAACTTCTTTATCCGAGCCTCTGCATTAAATAAGAAACACTTGCGGGGAGAGAGCTCCGCAAGTGTTTTTATTCCTATCTATTTTAAATTCTTTCAGTATACGCTGTTAATTCTCCATCCAGTGCATCCAGTACAATGGTATCTCCCACCTGTACTTTTCCACCAAGGATCATTTTTGCTGCCAATGTTTCCACATATTTCTGCAAATATCTTTTCAGTGGACGCGCACCATACATCGGATCGTAACCACCTTCGATGACGAAGGCTTTTCCAGATTCGGTCAGGCGAATGGAAATGTCCTGATCGTTCAGTCTGCGGTTCAAATCTGCCACCAGCAAATCTACGATATTGCCAATGTTTTCTTTAGTCAATGGCTTGAACATAATAATTTCATCCAGTCGGTTCAAAAATTCCGGTCTGAAATGTCCACGTAAATCCTGCTGTAC
>JAXJUX010000240.1:0-14258 GCA_036308845.1 Ruminococcus sp. | reverse complement strand
ATCCATGATGTAGGCGGTCCTACGGCAGATTTCAGACAGGCGGCCTGTGAAAAACAGTTGACGAAAGGGGCATGCAGCCACAGACAATGTCTGTATCCGGAACCATGTAAGAATCTGGTGGCAGACCATTCGGATTATCTGGTGCTTTTGAAGAAATTAAGAGAATTGCCGAAGGTGAAGAAAGTATTTATCCGTTCAGGAATTCGTTTTGATTATGTGTTGGCTGACAGAAAAACACCATTTTTGCAGGTACTGGCAGACCACCATGTATCCGGACAGCTTCGTGTTGCACCGGAACATGTTTCCAATAAAGTGCTGCAGAAAATGGGAAAACCTTCCCATAAAGTATACGAGGAGTTTTTGAAAAAATATCAGGCTTGCTGCAAAAAGAGTGGAAAAGAACAGTATGCAGTTCCTTATTTTATGTCTTCCCATCCGGGATGCGGGCTGAAAGAGGCTATCGAATTGGCAGAATATATCCGCGATCTGGGATTTATGCCGGAACAGGTACAGGATTTTTATCCGACGCCGTCTACCATTTCTACCTGTATGTATTATACGGAAGTTGACCCATTGACATTGGAACCGGTATATGTTCCTAAGAATCCTCATGAAAAGGCTATGCAGAGAGCGTTGATCCAATATCGCAATCCGGAAAACAGACCGTTGATTGAAGAAGCGTTAAAGAAAGCAAAGCGAGAGGATTTGATTGGGTACGGACCAAAATGTCTGCTTCGCCCTGTGGGAGGGCAGAAGAACCGTACAGGAAATGGGAAAAAAGAAGAAGCAGGGAAACGTCCGGTGAAGAAAAAAACAATCCGTCAGGTGCACAAAAAGAAACGATAAAATTTCTGAAAAAAACATAAAACTACTTGGTTAATTTGTTAGAATTTGGTAGAATCTAACGTGTTATTAGAATGAACCAGGAAAGGAAAATGCAAAAATGAACAAAAAGAAAAAGAAAATCCAAAAGGGTGATTTTGGATATTTTGCATATGAAAAGAAAAAACGATTGCTGACTACGTTGATATTGTTTGCAATTCCATTGATCGCATTGATTGCGGGTGTTGTTGTTACTGGTAAGAAAGAAAATATCGTAACCGTGATCGCAGTCGTAGGATGTCTGCCGGCATGTAAGTCTTTGGTGAGCTGTATCATGATGATGATGCAGAAATCCATGGATAAAGAAATTTATGAAAAAATTAACCCACATACAGAAGGTCTGGTAGTATCTTATGAAATGCTGCTGACTACATATGAGAAAAATGCTTATGTGGACAGTTTTGCTATTTGTGGCAATAAAGTCATTGGATATTCTTCCAGATTGAATTGTTCACCACAGTTTGTTGAACAGCATGTAAGAAAAATTTTAAAACAAAACGGATACAAAACAGAAGTAAAAGTCGTAAAAGAATTAAATGCTTATGTAGAACGTCTGGATTATATGCGAGCGCACAAAGACGAATTACAAAGAGATATTGTGTTTGAACCGGATCCAAGATATCCAGGTTATAGCAGAGAAGATATGATAAAACATGTAATATTGGCAATCTCTTTATAGAGATTGCCAGTTTCGAGGAAATTATGAGAAAGTTAGAAATTGGAAAAAATGAAGCCGGACAGCGGATGGATAAATACCTGAAAAAGTATTTGAAAGAAGCAGGTTCCGGTTTTTTGTATAAAATGATTCGTAAAAAAAATATTCTCTTGAATGATAAAAAAGCAGAAGGAAAAGAAATGCTGCAGCAAGGGGATACAATCACGTTATATTTGGCAGAAGAAACAATAGAAAAATTCAGAGGGGCACAGGACACAGCAGTCATGATTCCACAGAAAAAATCGGTGAAACTGGACATTATTTATGAAGATGAAGATTTTCTGATTTTGAATAAACCGGCAGGCATGTTGTCCCAAAAAGCAGGTGCAAAAGACATTTCCATGGTGGAATATCTGATTGAATACCTGGTTACAACCAATCAGATTACGCAGGAAGAACTTCGTACGTTTCATCCGTCAGTTTGTAATCGACTGGATCGAAATACCAGTGGATTGATTCTTGCGGGAAAGACATTGACAGGACTGCAGAGTTTTTCGCAGATGTTGAAAGAACGTTCTATGAAAAAATACTATCTTGCACTTGTAAAAGGAAACATCACAAAAAAACAGCATTGTAAGGCTTATTTATGGAAGGATGCAAAGACAAATCAGGTTCGCATTTTGCAGCAACCGAAGAAGGACGCAGAATTTATTGAGACTGCATATGAACCATTATGGAATGGGAAGGACTGTACACTTTTAAAAGTAGATTTGATCACAGGAAAATCCCATCAGATTCGTGCACATCTGGCGAGTCTGGGTTATCCATTGGCTGGAGACCCTAAATATGGAAATAAAAGTTGGAATAAGCAGCTGCAGGAAATGACAGGATTAAAGCGGCAGTTTTTACATGCATGGCTGGTAGAATTTCCAAATGACAGCAAGCGTTTGAGTGCTCTTGCAGATAAGAAATTATTTGCTCCGTTACCCAGTGATTTGGAAAATGTAGTCGTTGCGCTGCATGGAAAAACTGTTCTTGAAAAAATCGCATCTTCTGCTGAAAAATAGAGAATGAAATGGGTGATGATATGAAAGATTTAGAAAAACAAGAAAACGAGGAAAAGGATAACAAGAATAAAAAGAAAGAAACTCCGGAAGAGAGAAAGAAAAGAAGGAAAAAAGAATTGATAGAAGATATCCTGACGATTGCGATTATGTTTGCAGTATTTTTTGTGCTTAAGCAATATGTTTTGATCAATGCTGTGATTCCGTCTTCGTCCATGGAAGAAACCATTCAAATTGGTGATAGGGTGTTTGGAAATCGTCTGGCATACCAAAAGGAAGATCCGCAGAGAGGAGATATCGTTATTTTCAAGTACCCGGATGATGAGAGCCAGCTGTTCATCAAACGAGTCATCGGACTTCCTGGTGATAAAATCGTGATCAGGGATGGGTTGGTTTATATTAATGATTCTGATGAACCGTTGGATGAGCCATATCTGGCAGAAGAACCGACAGGAGATTTTGGACCATATTATGTACCGGAAGACAGTTATTTTATGCTGGGAGACAACAGAAATTATTCCAAAGACAGTCGTTTGTGGGTAAATACGTACGTACATGAAGAAAAGATACTGGCGAAAGCAGTTTTTCGTTATTATCCGTTTGATCAGATTGGCACCATCGATTAAGTTGTTCTTCTTTGGAAAGGAAAAAATAAACTATGGCAACATGGAACTCCAGAGGACTGCGTGGTTCAACGTTGGAAGAACTGATTAATCGCAGTAATGAACAGTATAGAGAAAAAGGCTTGGCGCTGATTCAAAAAGTGCCGACTCCGATTACACCGGTGCGCATCGAAAAAGAGACAAGACATATTACGCTTGCGTATTTTGAACAGAAAAGTACAGTCGATTATATTGGCGCTGTGCAGGGGATTCCGGTGTGTTTTGATGCAAAAGAATGTCAAAAAGATAGTTTTCCTTTGGCAAATGTTCATGAGCATCAGATTGAATTTATGAAAGAATTTGAAAAGCAGAATGGAATCTCTTTTTTGATTATTTTCTTTTCTGCGCGAAATGAATTTTTTTATCTTCCATTAAAAGATTTGCTTAAATTTTGGGAGAGAAGAAAAAATGGAGGATTAAAAAGCTTCAAATATCAGGAATTAGACCAGACATACCGTTTGCCTTCACATGCAGGGGTATTGGTACCTTATTTGGAAGGGATTGCAAGAGATTTAAAAGAGAGGGATTGACAATTTGCTATGATGCAAGTATAATCTGTATATTCGCTTGGTAATACGCTACCATACTAAAGTAAAAGGAGAGGGGATTTTCATGAAACAGATTTTTCATACTCCGGAAGGTGTCCGGGATATATATGGTAAAGAGTGCGAGAAAAAACAATATTTACAGCAAAGATTACAGAAAGTGTTTCATGCATATGGCTACCAGGATATTGAGACACCAACGTTTGAATATTTTGATGTATTCGGAACTGAGATAGGAACCACTCCTTCCAGAGAATTATATAAGTTTTTTGACAGAGAAGGGAATACGCTTGTTCTTCGCCCGGACTTTACGCCGTCTATTGCGAGAGCAGCATCTATGTATTTTCAAAAAGAAGAATTACCGATTCGCTTGTGTTATCGAGGGAATACGTTTGTAAACAATTCCAGCTATCAGGGGCGTTTAAAAGAGTCTACCCAGATGGGTGTGGAATTGATTGGTGATCCATCCGCTGATGCAGATGGAGAGATCATTGCATTGATTGTTCAGTTATTAAAAGAAACGGGATTGAAAGAGTTTCAGATCAGTATCGGTCAGGTGGATTTTTTCAAATCTTTAGTTGAAGAAGCTGGTTTATCCGAGGAAGCTACCAGTAATCTTCGTCAATTGATTTCCAATAAAAATTATTTTGGCGTGGAAGAACTGATTTGCAAACAGAATGTTTCGGAAGAATTAGAACATGTATTTACGATGCTTCCACAGTTGTTTGGTTCACAGGAAGTGCTGCAGCGTGCCAAAAAGATGACCTCCAATCCAGGAGCGGTTAAAGCAATCGAGCGATTGGAAGAATTACATCAGGTATTGGTACAGTATCATTGCGAGGAATATGTTTCCTATGATTTGGGAATGCTGAGCAAATACAGTTATTATACAGGAATTATTTTCCAGGGATATACATATGGAACAGGAGAACCTTTGGTAAAAGGCGGTCGTTACAATCAGTTACTGGCGCATTTTGGCAATCCTGCTCCGGCGATTGGATTTGGGCTGGTGATGGATCAGATTCTGAATGCCCTGAATCGTCAGAAAATAGAAGTTCCTGTAATGAATGACAAAACATTGGTCGTATACAAAGAGATGTATCGCGCATCTGCCATTCAGATAGCCATGGAGCATCGAAACAACCAGATGAATGTACAATGTATGAAAACAGATGCGTCCAAAACAGAAATGGATTATGTAGAGTACGGAAAGCATCATCAATTTGGCGAATTGATTTATCCGATCTCTGAGACGCAGATCAAAATTGTAAATTTGTTTACAGATGAAGAATCTGTAATGAATATAGAACATTTCCGATAAGGGGGACGCATATGAGATATTTGACGATTGCATTGACAAAAGGACGTCTTGCCAGCAAAACATTAGAATTGTTAGAAGAAGTTGGCATTACCTGTGAGGAAATGAAAGATAAAAATACTCGTAAATTGATTTTTGTCAATGAAGACTTAAAATTAAAATTTTTCCTGGCAAAGGGACCAGATGTTCCAACTTATGTAGAATATGGAGCTGCTGATATTGGCGTGGTCGGCAGAGATACGATTTTAGAAGAAGGAAGAAAATTATATGAAGTAATGGATTTGGGATTTGGAAAATGCAGAATGTGTATCTGCGGTCCGGAATCAGCGAAAGAATTGTTAAAAGGCAATCAGCAGATTCGTGTGGCAACCAAATATCCAAATATCGCGAAAGATTATTTTTACAACAAACGTCATCAAACCGTAGAAATCATCAAATTAAATGGCTCCATCGAACTGGCGCCAATCGTAGGTTTGTCAGAAGTAATCTGTGATATTGTAGAAACAGGTTCTACACTAAGAGAAAATGGCTTACATGTGTTAGAAGAAGTTTGTCCGCTTTCAGCGCGTATGGTTGTAAACCAGGTGAGCATGAAGATGGAAAGCGAACGGATTTCAGATCTGATACAGAAACTGAAACAAGTCATCAAGGAGGCCTAAGTTATGCGAATTGTAAGATTAACGAAGGAAACGACCCAGAATATATTAGAAAATTTATTAAAGAGAAGTCCAAGCCAGTATGGAGAATATGAAAAACGAGTACAAGACATTCTGGCTGAGGTAAAAGAAAAAAAAGATGAAGCAATTTTTGCTTATACAAAGATGTTTGACAAAGCAGATATCAATGCTTCCAACATCAAAGTGACAGAAGAAGAAATTCAGGAAGCCTATGAACAGATTGATCCGGCGCTTCTGGATGTGATCAGAAAGGCGCTTGTAAATATCGAAAGTTATCACGCTTTGCAAAAACAAAACAGTTGGTTCAACAGCACACCTCAAGGTACAATGTTGGGTCAGAAGGTGACGCCGCTGGAAAAAGTAGGTGTGTATGTACCAGGAGGAAAAGCGGTATATCCATCTTCTGTATTGATGAATATTATGCCGGCGAAAGTGGCAGGAGTGGATCAGATTATTATGACAACTCCTTGCAATGCACAGGGAAAAGTAAATCCAGCCGTTTTGGTTGCGGCAAAAGAAGCTGGTGCAGATGCTGTATATAAAGTTGGTGGAGCGCAGGCAATCGCAGCACTTGCTTATGGAACGGAAAGCATTCCAAAAGTAGACAAAATCGTAGGTCCTGGTAATATTTATGTTGCGTTAGCGAAAAAAGCAGTGTATGGTCACGTAAGTATTGATTCTGTGGCTGGTCCAAGTGAAATTCTGGTGCTGGCTGATGAGACAGCGAATCCAAGATTTGTAGCAGCAGATTTATTGTCTCAGGCTGAACATGACGAACTGGCTTCTGCGATTTTGATCACAACAAGCATGGAACTTGCCGAGAAAGTAAGCAAAGAAGTTGATGGATTTGTAGAAATTCTTGAACGCAAAGATATTATTCAGAAATCACTGGATAATTTCGGTTATATTCTGGTTGCAGATACCATGGAAGACGCCATTGCGACAGCAAATGAAATTGCTTCTGAACATCTGGAAATCGTGACAAAAAATCCATTTGAAGTCATGACGAAGATTCGAAATGCTGGTGCTATTTTCATCGGTGAATACAGTTGTGAACCACTGGGAGATTATTTTGCAGGTCCTAACCACATTCTTCCTACCAATGGTACCGCAAAATTCTTCTCACCATTGTCGGTCGATGATTTTGTGAAGAAATCCAGTATTATTTATTACTCAAAGGAAGCATTGCAGCCGATTCATAAAGATATCGAACAGTTTGCAAAATCCGAGCAGTTGACAGCTCATGCAAATTCGATTGCCGTACGTTTTGAAGATGAAAATAAGTAAAGGAGCGTTTTCTATGGAAATAAACAAAGGTTTACATCGCTCTGTAGCGGTAGAGAGAAATACCAGCGAAACAAAAATTCAATTAAACTTCAATATAGATGGAAGTGGAAGCACTGACTTACAGACAGGAATCGGTTTTTTTGATCATATGTTGAATGGGTTTGCAAGACATGGGTTCTTTGATCTGGATGTAAAAGTGCAGGGAGATCTGGAAGTGGACAGCCACCATACGATAGAAGATGTGGGAATTGTGCTGGGAACAGCGATCAAAGAAGCTGTTGGAGATAAAAAAGGGATTCGACGTTTTGGCGATTGCATCCTGCCGATGGATGAAACTCTGGTACTCTGTGCTGTGGATTTATCTGGCAGACCATATTTGAATTTTGATGCATCTTTCACTGTTCCAAAACTTGGAACGATGGATACCGAAATGGCAAAAGAATTTTTCTATGCAGTAAGTTATGCGGCAGGCATGAACCTTCATATCAAAGTGTTGGATGGAAGCAATAATCATCATATCATGGAGGCAATGTTCAAGGCATTTGCCAGAGCATTGGACGAAGCAACACAGATGGATCCGAGAATACAGGATGTCCTGTCAACGAAAGGAAGTTTATAATATATGTTAACCTGTAATTTTAAATGGAGTGAAGCGAAGGTCAACAGTGAAGGAATGGTCCCTGTGATTGTACAGGATGATGAAACAAATGAAGTCCTGATGCTTGCTTATATGAATGAGTTGGCATATCAAACCACTCTGGAAAAAGGACTAATGACATACTGGAGCAGAAGCCGCAATGAATTGTGGACGAAAGGTTTGACCAGTGGTCATGTGCAGTACGTCAAATCCTTGTATATCGATTGTGACAAAGATACTATTTTAGCAAGAGTAGAACAGGTTGGAGCTGCCTGCCATACAGGAAATCGTACCTGTTTTTATACGAAAATAACAGAATAATAAAAAAGAAAGCATCAAAAGCATTAAAAAATGAAAAGATGCTTTCTTTTTTTGTGTATTCGTAGTATAATAAAAAACAATGCGCTTTATGGGTTTAAAGTGAAAAAATATAAAGAGTTTATGAAGGAGGAAACATGAAGATAATTATTATCGGATGCGGGAAAGTTGGTACTGCATTGGCAGAAGAACTTGCACAGGATGAACATGAGATTACGTTGATAGATACATCCCCATCCCGGTTGCAGGAAATTGCAGAAGATGTTGATGCATTGCAAATCGTAGGTAATGGATCCAGTATCAATACATTAATGGAAGCTGATGTAAAACATGCAGATTTGGTTATTGCAGTGACAAATTCAGATGAATTGAACCTGTTATGTTGTCTCATTGCTAAAAAACATAGTAAATGTCATACGGTAGCTCGTGTACGTAATCCTATTTACAATAAAGAAGTGGAACTGATCAAACAGAGTCTGGGAATTTCCATGATTATCAACCCGGATATGGCATCTGCTATGGAAATTGCACGTTTATTGCGTTTTCCGTCTGCAATTAAGATTGACACATTCGCAAAAGGTAAGATTGAATTGTTGAAGTTTCGTATATTACCGGAATTTCATTTGGCAAATGTAGCAATTATGGATTTACCCAAAAAAGTAAAAGGTGATGTTCTGGTTGCTGGTGTAGAGCGTGGGGAACAAGCATTTATTCCTAATGGTAATTTTGTACTGCAGAATAGTGATATTGTTTCTATTATTGCTACGCCTCGAAATGCGGCTATTTTCTTTCAGAGCATTGGACTGAAAACGAATCAGGTAAAAAGTTGTATGATTGTTGGAGGGGGAAGAATTGCTGTTTATCTGGCACGCCAATTGCTGGAAATGAAGATTCGTGTTGTGATCATTGAAAAATCACTGGAACGATGCGAATATCTTACAGAGCAGTTGCCGGAAGCAATGATTGTACATGGTGATGGAACCAATAAAAAGTTATTACTGGAAGAAAACCTTGGAAATGTAGAATCGTTTGCTGCTTTGACGAATATGGATGAAGAAAATATTTTGCTGAGTCTGTTTGTCAGAAACAATACAAAAGCAAAACTGGTAACAAAAGTAAATAGAATTTCTTTTGATAATATTATTGATCAGTTGGATTTGGGTAGTGTTATTTATCCCAAATATATAACATCTGATTACATTTTACAGTATATTCGTGCTACACAAAATTCCATCGGAAGTAATGTGGAAACACTGTATCATATTCTTGATAATAAAGCCGAGGCATTGGAATTTAAAATTCATACGAATTCTAAGATTATTGATGTCCCTCTGAAAGATCTTAAGTTGAAGAAAAATCTGTTGCTTGGAGCAATCAACCGTGGCGGTAAGATTATTATTCCTCGTGGTAACGATTGTATGAAAGTAGGAGATACCGTTATTGTAGTGACAACTCAAAAAGGTCTGGACGATATACAGGATATTCTTGCAAAATAAGGGGGATATGTATGAATTACAAGATTATCGTTTATATCATTGGATTTGTATTAAAAATTGAAGCTGCGTTGCTGTTACTTCCGTTATTGGTAGGGATTTTATATCAAGAACAGGCAACATGGGCTTTGCTGTATTCTGTGCTCATTTGTGCGGTAGTAGGGTTTGCATTGTCTTGGAAACGACCGAAGAATGATCATTTCCATGTGAAAGAAGGGTATGTGGCAGTTGCTCTTAGTTGGATCGTATTAAGTATTTTTGGTGCGCTTCCATTTATGTTATCCGGTGTGATTCCACATCCGATTGATGCCATATTTGAAACCGTTTCCGGCTTTACGACTACAGGAGCCAGTATCCTTCCGGAAGTAGAATCATTGCCAAAATGTATCTTGTTTTGGCGAAGTTTTACCCATTGGATTGGTGGTATGGGTGTATTAGTGTTTCTTTTGACTATTTTAAAAATGGGAAATGGGTCTCATATGAATCTGATGAAAGCAGAGAGCCCTGGCCCATCAGTATCAAAATTAGTACCGACGGTGCGTTCTACAGCGAAGCTGTTATATTCTATATATCTGATTATGACGCTTGCTTTGATTGTGTTTCTTTTAGTTGGAAAAATGTCGTTGTTTGATGCAGTTACTACTGCATTTGGTACTGCGGGAACTGGTGGTTTTGGAATTAAAAATGATAGTATAGGAAGTTATTCCATCTATATTCAGGTTGTTGTAACTATATTTATGATTTTATTTGGTGTAAACTTTAATGCGTACTATTTAATTTTAGCGAAAAAATGGAAACAGGCATTTAGCATTGAAGAAGTTCGCTGGTATTTTATTATTATCGTTACGGCTGTCGTAATCATTGGAATTGATGTGATGGATTACTTTGGAAATAATATATTGGTTTCTATACAGCAGGCGGCATTTCAGGTTGGCTCTATCATAACAACTACCGGATTTGCTACAACTGATTTTAATTTATGGCCTGAATTATCCAGAACCATTCTTGTATTGCTGATGTTTGTTGGAGCTTGTGCAGGAAGTACCGGTGGTGGCATGAAAGTTTCTCGTTTTTTAATCATATTTAAAGCTATGAAAAAAGAAATGCATCAGTATCTGCATCCACGCCAGGTGCGTAAAATTCATATGGATGGAAAAACAGTAGAACATGAAGTTGTTCGTAATGTAAATGTTTTTATTGCAGCATATTTTTCTATTTATGTTATTTCTATGCTGGTATTGTCCCTTGACGGCTTGGATTTAATTACCAATTTTACTGCAATTGCGGCTACACTTAATAATATCGGTCCAGGTCTGGAATTGGTCGGACCGGCGTCAAATTTTGGAGTATATTCTTATGCATCAAAAATAATGCTGACATTTGATATGCTTGCGGGAAGATTGGAAATTTTCCCATTAATATTACTTTTCTTCCGTGATACATGGAAAAAATTTTAGGAGAAAAATGAAAGATGAACTTTTTTGTAAATATAATTACTATAATATATAATTTTTTATGGGGTGATATTGTTACGATTCCACTGCCGGGAGGCGGAGGAATTGGCCTGTCACTGTTGGTTATTATTTTGATTCCTGCAGGTATTTTCTTTTCTTTCAAAACAAAGCTGATGCCAATTCGATTGTTTCCGGAAATGCTTCGGGTAACATTGGAAAAGAAAACAGGTTTCAGTAAACATTCACTCTCAGGATTGCAGGCACTGATTGTTTCCACCGCTACTCGCGTTGGTATGGGAAACCTGGTTGGGGTAGTTGCTGCTATCTCCGTAGGTGGAGCTGGTTCTATATTCTGGATGTGGGTGACTGCTCTGATCGGTTCCTCTACAGCTTTTGTAGAAGCAGTTCTTGCACAGAAATATAAAGAAAAGGATCCACTGTATGGCGGATATCGTGGTGGCCCAGCTTATTACATTCATAATTTCTGCATGAGATTCAGAAAAAATAAAGGACGTTATTCCGTAATTGCAGTACTGTTTGCAATTTCCGGTTTGATTTGCTGGTGTGGAATCAGCCAGGTTATCAGTAATTCCGTAACATCTGCATTTGAAAATGCTTTTCATATTGAACCGATTTATTCTACTATTTTCCTGGTAGTTCTTGCTGCAATTATTGTTTTGCGTAAAAATGCAACAGTAAAAGTATTGGATATTATCGTTCCAATTATGGCTGGATGTTATTTTGTAATTACAATTTTTATTATTGTGAAAAATATCGGTTTGCTGCCATTTGTATTTGAACGTATTTTCGCAGAAGCGTTTGGTATTCGCCAGATCGCCGGTGGTGGATTTGGTGCAGTTCTGATGAATGGTGTAAAACGTGGTTTGTTTTCAAATGAAGCAGGTTCTGGTTCAGCTCCATGTGCAGCAGCAGCGGCAGACGTGGATCATCCTGCAAAAGCAGGTCTGTTACAGGCGTTTGGTGTTTTGATTGATACGATTGTAATCTGTACTTGTACAGCAATGATCATGTTGTTGGTTCCAGAAAATATGTTATCCGGTTTGCAGGGCATGGATTTGCTGCAGGCTGCAATGGATTATCATTTGGGAACATTTGGTGTTATTTTTATTGCTATTACTCTGTGGCTGTTCAGTTTCTCTACTTTTATTGGGGTACTGTTTTATGCACGTTCGAACGTGGCTTACCTGTTTGGTGACAATTGGGCATCACAGACCGTATATAAAGTGGTTGCATTGGTGATGTTGTTTATTGGTGGACTTGCAGCTTATACTTTGGTATGGGATTTGGGAGATGTTGGAATCGGTTTGATGACAATTTTCAACATGGCAGTTATTTTGCCGATGACAGGCGAAGCAATGGAATGTCTGAAAGATTATGAAGCAAAAATGAAAAAACGATAAACATAAGGAGGAAATATGGTCAAAATGGCTATATTTCCTCCTTTAATTGTTAATAATTGTCTGAAAAATGAGAAAATTAAAGAAAAATAGAAAAGGCTGTTGACATTGACACGAAAAAAAACTAATATAGTTAAATAATGTTAAATGAAGATTTTATAAAGATTTAAGAAGAGGAGTGCAATCATGGCATATTATTTCAGTGAACCATCACATACTTTTAGTGAATATCTGTTAGTACCTGGATATTCAAGCGCAGAATGTCAGCCAAAAAATGTAAGTCTCAAAACACCATTGGTAAAATTCAGAAAAGGTGAAGAACCAGCTTTATCATTAAATATTCCACTTGTTTCCGCAGTTATGCAGTCTGTATCTAACGATACGATGGCAGTAGCATTGGCAAGAGAAGGTGGAGTTTCCTTTATCTATGGTTCTCAGACAATTGAAGCACAGGCTGAGATGGTAAGAAAAGTAAAAGCATACAAAGCAGGTTTTGTTGTTAGTGATTCCAACCTGGTTCCAGATAATACTTTGGCAGAAGTATTGGAATTGAAACAGAAGACTGGACATTCCACAATGGCTGTTACTGAAGATGGAACTGCAACTGGAAAATTGTTAGGTATTGTTACAGGAAGAGACTATCGCGTTTCCCGCATGTCTCTCGATACAAAAGTTGCTGATTTTATGACACCATTTGAAAAACTGATTACAGCTCACAGCGGTGTGACATTAAAAGAAGCAAATGATATTATTTGGGATCACAAATTAAATTCCCTGCCAATCATCGATGATGAACAGCATCTGGAAGCTATCGTATTCAGAAAAGACTACGAATCCAAGAAAAACAACCAGAATGAATTACTGGATGCATCAAAACGTTATGTTGTTGGTGCTGGTATCAACACAAGAGACTATGCAGAACGTGTTCCTGCACTGGTAGAAGCAGGTGTTGATGTACTGTGTATCGACTCCAGTGAAGGTTTCAGCGAATGGCAGAAACTGACAATCGAATGGATCAGAGAAAACTATGGTGATACTGTAAAAGTAGGTGCTGGTAACGTTGTAGACGCAGAAGGTTTCCGTTTCCTGGCAGATTGCGGCGCAGACTTTATCAAAGTTGGTATCGGTGGTGGTTCTATCTGTATTACTCGTGAAACAAAGGGTATCGGTCGTGGACAGGCTACAGCTACTATTGATGTTGCAAAAGCAAGAGATGAATATTTTGAAGAAACTGGTGTATATATTCCAATCTGTAGCGATGGTGGTATTGTACACGATTATCATATGACACTGGCACTGGCTATGGGTAGTGACTTCATTATGTTAGGTAGATATTTCGCTAGATTTGACGAATCTCCAACAAATAAAGTAACAATCAACGGACAGTATATGAAAGAATACTGGGGCGAAGGTAGTGCTCGTGCAAGAAACTGGCAGCGTTACGACTTAGGTGGAGATAAGAAGATGTCCTTCGAAGAAGGTGTAGATTCTTACGTTCCATACGCAGGTCCATTGAAAGACAATGTTGGTCTTACATTGGCTAAGATCAAATCTGCTATGTGTAACTGTGGTGCTTTGACAATCCCTGAATTACAGGAAAAAGCAAAACTTACATTGGTATCTTCTGTAAGTATCGTAGAAGGTGGCGCTCACGACGTAGTTCTGAGAGATTCTACAACATCCAGAAACGATAGATAATTATGATGAATAAATGGTGATGTAGTTTATATAAACTGCATCACCATATAATTACAATTTTGTATGAATTGTATCAAAAAAATATTTTATTAAAAAATTTAAAAAAGTTGTTGACAATTGTAATAACATGATATATAATCATAAATGTCT
>JAXJUX010000239.1:0-2905 GCA_036308845.1 Ruminococcus sp. | reverse complement strand
TTCTTATCCTTTTTCATATAGACATTCCTCTAGTATATCTTTCTTTTTTATATTCTGAATCCATTCCTCCGGAATCCCTTCATACCCATAGTATAGTCCTGCTAAACCTCCTGCAACAGCCGCAATCGTATCTGTATCCAGCCCCAGATTCACAGCTTCCAATATCGTACGTTCGTAATTATCTTCCGTAATCAAACACCACACCGCAGCCTCCAAAGTATCCACAACGTACCCCGTGCTGTTTATGTGTTCGCGCACCTCTTCTTTGAAAATGTACAAATTTTCTAACCGTTTATAATGTGCTAGTTCTGTCTCACTATCTCCGGCAACATTCCCGATATCATTTGTGCGATAAAACTGAAATCCTTTGTCTAATCCTTTTTGCATACATTCCAGTAGCGTACCTTGACGTTCTATAACTTCACACATCATAAAATAATACAATCCGCATGCTATTTTACTTCTCATATGATTGTGTGTCAGTCCGGAAACTTCATGAATCATAACAAGAACTTCTTCTGTTGACATTTCCTGCGCTTTTTGTTTGCTATAACCATACAAACAAACCGGTAATATCCGCATAAGGGAACCATTTCCATTATCCCTTTCTGTACTTGGTCCGCAGGTATGGATATCTCCATATTTTTCATAAGCCTCAATTGCACGCAAAATCTGCTTGCCAATTCCTATCGGGTATGTAAACAGAGAATATTTCCCATGTCTAAGCCATGCTACAAATTGTTCCATGATGTCCACTGGATGGTAACCTGACTTTAAACTTTGCAGCGTAGCCAACGCCATACTGGTATCATCCGTCCATCCTCCAATAGGCACTTCAAACATCCCTCCGCTGCGCATCTCTTTTACCGGGTCAAAATCCCGCATCCATCGTTCACCAAATTCTACTGCTGCTCCCATAGCATCCCCGACAATCAAGCCCCAGATTCCGTCTTTCATGATCCTATCCATATCATTTCCTCATACTTCAAAGATTCTTTTAAATGCATCCAAATTCGGACAGATTTCTTTTGATTTTTTAATCGCAAATACTACTTTTTCAAAATATCCGGCATATCCCTGCTCTACCAGTAATTTGTGAAACACAGATGCTACCAGTTCCGGCGGGTTACGAAAAGCTCCACAGCCAAAAGCGCCTAATACCAGATAATCTACATCATTTGCAATAGCCACTTCCAATATATTTCGAATCCTATGTTCAAATACATCCGTTAATTTATCGATTGTAACCGGTTTCTTTTTTTGCGTATCATAATAAGGCGCCGCACATGTGATAACATCCACATGAAACCACGTATCTAAATTTTCCGGGTATGTATCATCTGATTTGAAAACAGTAACATCCGGAACATAAATAATCCGGTCGGAAGACATATCTCCTGTATTTTTTTCATTCCATTTATAATAATGACGCACCATATAAGGAATGGTCAATGCTTCATACAAGTTGCTGCTTCGACACAGACATTCCTCCTGTGCCATAGCTCCAATCGTTACACCACCGCCTGGATGATATGCGTTGGCAAAATTAAGAACGGCTGTTTTTTTATTGTCCGTAATCAGATTCTGCGCACAATGAAAGCTCGTATCTTCTACTACAGAAATATACGGTTCCATACATTTTCTCTCACCGGCAATCGCTTCAAAACGATCTAAATACAGTCTCGTTCCTGCCTGCATCTTTCGTGTTTCTTCTCGTAATTTATCATTACTCCGAATCTGAATCTGTGTATCTCTAAATGCTTCAATAAGCCCAATCTGACTTGCCATCTCTATCTCCTCCTTGCTTTAGCGTATGTATACTATACCATATACGATTTTAAAGCAGGTCGCTTTACAGGCGACAAATTACTCAGACATCCAAACCGTCTTCCCTTAAAATTTCCTGAGCAATACTGTATTTCTGTACACGTTTTTCTGCTTTTTCACGAGCTGCTTCATCGCTGATCTCCATACGGTTCAAGTCACTGTTATGTTTGAGATCTGCCATTTTTACTTTTCTAGCTATGGAATTTTTTCTCAAAGCACGTACATATTCCATATAAGGCACTTTCGGATCGTGGGTCATCAGCGCTAATGCATCTAGGATTTTCCGGCTAAAGCCCAATTTTTCTAAATCTTCTAATGTATAATCGGTATCTTCCACTACATCATGCAAAAGTGCTGTGCAGATTTCTTCCTCTGTTTCCATCTGCTCTGCCAGATGAAATGGATGAAATACGTAAGGCAGACCACCCTTATCCACCTGATTTTTGTGGGCTTCAAAGCAGATTTTCATGGCGAGTTTGGTCCATTTTGTGTATTTTATGCCGACTGGTTTTAATTCCAATGAACCTGTTTGCTTTATATTCTCTTCACAATACTTTGACATCATTTTCTCCTTTCACCACCGATAAATTCATTATCTAAATATACCTAAAATCAATTATAAAAATTATAACACACAACCTAAACAACTACAAAAGAAAACTGGTCATTCAAACCTATCGTTTCAACAGCCAGCTATCAAATCTTATTCCACTTCCACTATTCCATTTTCTTTTACTGTAATAGTCATTCCATCTTTCACATATTCCAGAAATTCTTCGCCAAGAGAATCAATCACCGGCATATGTACGTCTTTCAGCCAGATATCCGCAAGGATCACGCCGGCACCAGCCAGAGAGTCAATCGGATTGGAAAACAGCATACATGCAGGCTGTCTTCCCATAGCGCATGCACAGTACAGAACCAATCCGCCAGTGGTGGAACCAATAGTCTGCGGCAGGCAAAGTGCCTTTCCAAACATTTCTTTTCCGTACAAATCCGGGTTATTCTGGTCGCTGCAGGTTGATTTTTTGTCGCCAAACTGAAGGGCTTTCTGGAAGGAAGCCAGAGTATTTAATCC
>JAXJUX010000238.1:0-3960 GCA_036308845.1 Ruminococcus sp. | reverse complement strand
CGTTCGTCTTCAACTAAGTGCTAACTGCGACTAATTGACGCTCAGGAACGCCTTCGCGCCAAAGTCTTAGTAAGCACTGGATTTTCAGACTCACTGTTCCCCCATGCCTTTGGAATTGCATAGGAATACAGACTTTCTACATCACGAAACAAATGGCGCCCCGCAGTTCATAATGTATGTTATACATAATCATATAAATTTTACGTTTGCGAAATCGTAAAGCTTTTTGAATTTGTAGAACATACAATTAATCTGCCAGGCGCCATTTGTTTCGTGAGGAGATGAGATAATACATGTTCCTTTTCAAAAACATGGGGATAAGCGAGTTCGAAAATCCATCGCTTAGTTCGACTTTATTCACGAAGGCTCTCCTGAGTGAATAATATAGTCGATCTTAGCGATTAGTTGAGAACGAGCGGCCTGTTTTTGAAAAGGAACATGTATTATCGGAGTCCCTTCCGAATTACAAACAAGCAAAAATTAATGCCGCTTTTCAGAAATCGATTTTATAGAAGTAGAATACTCCGTCGGTGTCATACCAGCAATTTTCTTAAATTGTCTGGAAAAATAATGAATGGATGAATACCCCAGTTTTTCAGCAATTTCCGTAAAATTCATGGTGTCTGTACGAATCAGAGCCTTAGCTTCCTGAATTTTCAGATAAGAGAAATATTCAATGATGCCAAGATTGCAGCAGCGTTTGAAGATTTTCTGCAAGTGGGAACGTCCGATGGAATGTTCTTTGCAGATCTGGTCTACCGTGATCTGTGTATGGACATTGGCTTTCAAATATTTGACAATGTTACTGAAAATCTGAGCATCCGTTGCTTGTTTGTTTTGTTTGACATCCGGACTGTAAATCTGGTAAGGCAATGCCTGTGTGGAAGAATATCTTCGGAGCAGGCGAATCAAAAATTCTTCCAGATAGAGGAAAATCATCTGTTCTGCGCCGATGAGATCCGGTTCTTTCAGTGGGATGGATTTCAAATAAGGATCGTCCAGCCGACAGTTGAAGCAGCGTTTTGCTTCGGAAACGATTTTCCCTAACAAATCACGTTCTTTTTGGTCTATTTTTAATTTTTTATGTTTGAAAACCTGAATGATTTCAGCTTTACAGGAGAAAGAAACAACAATCAGATTGGGTGCAGATACTCCGTTTGCCTGAACAGAATGGAATTCATTAGGTTCATGGAAAAACAGGTCATTTGTTCGCAAGGTTAGAATTTCATCACCTGCAATAATATTCACTTCTCCGCTATCGACGCATATGAATTCCCAAAAATCGTGAGATTCACCGTCAAAAGAGAAATTACTGGCATATTCAAAATAGTGTACGCTATAAATCCTGTCAATGGAAATTGTGCGTTTATATTCAATCCCGGTATATTCCATGACCTTTTCCTCCTATTTTAATGGTTGTCATGATTATACCTAAAGTACCCGAATGTTGTAAATAGTATGTGCAGATTGTACAAAAAAAGTGAAAAATAGTGCAAAGACCTAGTTATTAATTTATAATAATATTATAGAAAAGAGTGATGCGCATTGTTGAAAAACACAAGAAAATTCAATACAGGAGGAGGATAATTGATGAAAAAACCAGTATTAGTGATTATGGCAGCGGGAATGGGAAGTCGCTATGGTGGATTGAAACAGATTGATCCTGTAGATGAATATGGACATATTATTATGGACTATTCTTTGTACGATGCAAAACGTGCGGGATTTGAATCTGTTGTATTCATTATCAAAAAAGAAAACGAAGAAGTTTTCAAAGAAGTAATTGGAAACAGAATTGGAACATATATGAATGTTTCTTATGTATTCCAGGATATTAACAACTTGCCAGAAGGATATGCAGTTCCAGAAGGACGAAACAAACCATGGGGAACTGGTCATGCAGTATTGAGCAGTATCGATGCTGTGGATGGGCCATTTGCAGTAATCAACGCAGACGATTATTATGGGGTAGAAGCGTTCCAGTTGATTTATGATTATCTGGCAAATCACGAAGATGATGAAAAATATCGTTATGTAATGGTTGGGTATATATTGAAGAGTACTGTTACAGATAATGGAACTGTTGCTCGTGGTGTATGCGGCATGAACGAACAGGGCGAACTGGTTTCTATCACAGAAAGAACCAAGATCGGCAAACGTGAAGGCGGCATTGCATTCACAGAAGATGATGGACAGACATGGACACCTATTTCTGAAAATACGATTGTTTCCATGAATATGTGGGGATTTTCCAAGAGTATTTTGAAAGAAATGAAAGACAGATTTGCAGCATTTTTGGACGCATCCTTGCCAAACAATCCTTTGAAATGCGAATATGCACTTCCAACAGTAGTAAGTGATTTGTTACAGGAAGGAAAAGCAACCGTACAGGTACTTTCTACAGAAGAAAAATGGTACGGTGTAACCTATAAAGAAGACAAACCTGTGGTTGTCAACGCATTGAAGATGATGCGTGAACAGGGAAGATATCCGGAAAAACTTTGGGGGTGAGTATATGGGAGATATGAGAAAAGAACAGATTAAAGCAGTAGCAGAACATTTTCAGCAGGAAGGTATTTTTCTCGACTCTCAGCCTTACGGCAGCGGTCATATTAATGGTACATATCTTTTGACTTACGATGTGGATGGAGAAAACGTACATGTAATTCTTCAGCTGATCAACAAAACAGTATTTCCAAAACCAGAAGAAGTAATGGAAAATATTGTAAATGTTACGACACACCTGAAAAAGAAAATTGTAGAACAGGGTGGTAATCCAGAAAGAGAAACCCTGAACGTAATTCCGACCAAAGATGGAAATTCTTATCATGTAGATGCAGATGGAAATTACTGGAGAGAATATGTATTTGTTACAGACGCTACTTCCTACGATAAAGTAGAAAAACCAGATGATTTTTACCAGAGTGCAGTTGCATTTGGTAACTTCCAGAGTTTATTGGCAGATTTTCCAGCAGAGACATTGCATGAAACGATTGAAAAATTCCATGATACCCGTCACCGTTTAGCTACCTTCAAAAAAGCGGTAGAAGATGACGTAATGGGAAGAGCAGCAAACGTTCAGAAAGAGATTCAGTTCGTACTGGACAGAGAAGAAAGTATTGCGAATTATTTCTCTGAACTTCTGGACAAAGGAGAAATTCCACTTCGTGTTACACACAATGATACAAAACTGAACAATATCATGATTGATAATGAAACAGGCAAAGGTATCTGTGTTATCGATTTGGATACTGTTATGCCGGGGCTCGCTATGAACGATTTCGGTGATTCCATCCGATTTGGAGCAAGTACAGCAGCAGAAGATGAACCAGACTTGAGCAAAGTATCCTGCAGTATGGATTTGTTTGATATTTATGCCAAAGGTTTTATCGAAGGTTGTCAGGGTAAACTGACAAAAAGAGAAATCGAATTACTTCCAATGGGTGCAAAAACGATGACATACGAATGTGGTATGAGATTTTTGACCGATTATCTGCAAGGAGATCTTTATTTTAAAACTCACAGAGAGAACCATAACTTAGACCGTTGCAGAACACAGTTCACGCTGGTTGCAGATATGGAAGAAAAATGGGAAAAAATGTCAGAAATTATCAAAAAATATTCAAACGTTTAATTTAAATATTTGAAAAGATTGCAAATATTGTGAAAAAAGGCTATAATAGGTTCATAGTCTTTGAAAATAAAAAAAGAAAAAGGGAGGTTTTCGTAATGAAAAACAAAAAAGTATTGGCTTTATGTCTGACCGGAATTATGGCATTAAGCGCACTCGTAGGCTGTGGCGGAGGATCCTCTAGTTCAACAGAAGATACTTCTAAAGACACAGCAACAGAAGACACTGCAGAAGCAGGTGGTGATGAAGCAACAGAAGAAGCAAAAGACATTTCAGGTGATATTCATTATGCATTCTGGGATGTAAATCAGCAGCCATATCTGGAAGCT
>JAXJUX010000237.1:0-2015 GCA_036308845.1 Ruminococcus sp. | reverse complement strand
GAATTATTTTTGAAACTTTATATTCTGGAAGAAATGCTCTCATCCTGAAATAAGCGTGCAGAAAGCCATGTGAATCATGTTTGGATGCACAAGAAAAATGAGGAAACACAGGAAGATCACTCTGCGAATCCACAAGCATGTATAAATCATAGCCATGATAAAAACAGTCACGGGAAGAATCCCAGCCCATGTCGCAGTCAGGCTGTGAAAAAAAACGGTGGCAATCACACTCGGTAATGCCGTTTTCTTTGCAGTTGCAGATACGTTTTTTGCGTTCTCTATGTGAAGTGACAACAGGAGTTCCGTCACCGGCTAACGCAAGTGAATCCGGATGGATCAGATCTTTGGAAGCTGAAACATCCAGGAATTCTTTTTTATAAATCCTGAACAAAGAAGCATAAGGCTGATCGTCTAGATGAAAGTGTGAGTTTTCTAACTGTGGAAGGAGTTGTGCAACAGTAACTTTTTCAATGGAATCTGCTTTTGTTCCTTTCATTTTCGGTTTTTTGACTTTTTTCTTTTTTATAGGATGCTCATGAGGTGAAAGATTGTCATCCTCAGAGTTCCATAGTCTGTCAAAAAAGTCGTAAAAGGTTCCAATGCCGGGAGTATCGCCGAATTCAAAACCGCTGAGGATGGCATAAAGAGGATTGATCTTTAGTTGAGCAGCCCAATCAGTGATGGAATCTACTTTAAAATCAATAGACAGCAGATAGGAACGCTGCATACAGGAAGGAGTCCTTGGCTTAGGACCAAAGACAGAATATTTTTGCCGAAGCAGATCATCCGTATAGGAAAGGTCGAGATGCCAGAAACGTTCAATGATATCCCAGGTAGCACGGGGAATCAAATCAGGATTTGGATAATATTTACGAAGATTTTCAGTAACAAAGTTTTGATAGGCGGAATGACCGCCAGTATTTACAGGTAACAAAAAAACGCCTCCAGTCGAAAAAATAAAATATATTCAATCGGCTTCGCCGCAAATTTTTGGCGATTTGTCAAGCGTTTTTTTGACAAAAAGTGGGGGATTTCAATAAAAAAGGAATCTGAAAGCCTTGATTTTACTGGCTTAAAGATTCCGAGAGATTATAGAAATTTAAGGGAGGATGGAAAAATGTCTATTTTTATGAGGTTTCCAGAGGGAAAAAGGAAAGCGTTGACTTTTAGCTATGATGATGGTGTAGAACAGGATATCAGACTTATTGAAATAATGCAAAAATATGGTTTGAAAGGAACCTTTAATTTAAACAGTGGTTGTTATGCTCCAGAAGGAACGGTATATCCGGAAGGGACCATTCACCGCAGAATGACGAAACAGCAAGTGACAAAGCTGTATAAAGATAGTGGAATGGAAGTGGCGGTACATGGTTTGACTCATCCATTTTTGGAGCAGCTTCCTGAAAATCTATGTTTGCAGGAAATCATAAAGGACAGGGAAAATCTGGAGGAACAATTTCAGAGAATAGTCAGAGGAATGGCATATCCTTACGGAACCTATAGTGATGAAGTGATTCAATGTCTAAAGTGTGCCGGGATTGCATATTCCAGAACAGTAGTTTCCTCTGGAAATTTTCAGATTCCTGCAGATTGGCTTCGGTTAGAGGCTACATGTCATCATGATGATCCCAAACTTATGGAACTGGCTCGGAAATTTGTGGAGGAGAATACAAACAGAGAGTCATGGCTATTTTATCTGTGGGGACACAGTTATGAATTTGAAGCCCATGATAATTGGGAAGTAATGGAGAAATTTGCAGCGTATATGGGAAGCAGGGAAGATGTCTGGTATGCCACAAATATAGAAATTTTCGAATATGTGGAAGCGTATAAACAGTTGGTATATAGTATGGATGGAAAATGGGTATGTAATCCAACAGCAAAAGTTCTTTATTTAGAAAAAGATGAAAAGGTATATTGCATAAATCCAGGCGAGGATTGCTTATTGTTTCCTTAAGCCAATGTTAGGCTATTGGGACTAAAAAGATAGGGGTTCGGCTATACCAGTTCTTAGG